>CAYSTN010000137.1:0-1635 GCA_964434135.1 uncultured Oscillospiraceae bacterium | reverse complement strand
ACAGGGATTGGGCGTGCGCCCCGCGCAGTATTCCGAGACGAAATGCTCCATCACCGCGCAGCGGAACGTGTCGGTGAGGTCGAGCACCTCGTGCGAAATGCCCATCTGCGCGGCAACGCGCGCGGCCTCGTCGATGTCGTCGGCGCTGCCGCAGGTGCCGGGGCGGTCTTTATAATGATGCAGGCGCAGGGTGACGCCCGAAACGTCGTATCCCTGAGCCTGAAGCAGCAGGACGCAGGCGGCGCTGTCCACGCCGCCGGACATCCCGACGAGAACTTTCTTTGTCATGTGAAGCTTCCTCAGTTTAAAAATTTCTGCGTAAAAGCGGTGGGGGGCAGGGAGTCGCTCAGCTCCATGAGTGCGTGGTCGAAGCCGCCGGCATAGTCGAAGCGGTCCTCGCGCAGCTCGAGCGTGTCCGAGCGGACGTTCGGCAGGGAGAGGGTGAAGACCGAGCCCTTGCCCTCCGTGGATTCTGCGGTGAGTGTGCCGCCGTGTCCCTGCGCGATGCGCTGCGTCAGGGCGAGGCCGATGCCGAGGCCGTGGGGGTAGGAGTCGAGCCGGTCGGTGTCAAGATAGCGCTCAAAGAGCCCGTCGAGGCGGTCGGCGGGAATGCCGCAGCCGGTGTCGGACACGATGAGGCGGACAAAGCGGGCGCCGCAGGCGACGCGCAGCTCGACTGTGCCGCCCTCGGGCGTGAATTTCAGCGCGTTGGAGAGGAGGTTGAACAGTGCGCGCTCGAGCATGACATCGTTGAAGGCGACAATATGGCAGGTGCAGTCGCAGGAGAAGCGGAGCGTGATGCTGCGAAGCTTGAAAAGCAGCTGCGTCTGTTCGGCGATGCCGCGGCAGAAGGCGGCGATGTCGCCGTTGTAGAGCGGGAAGCCGCGTCCCTCTGCCAGCTCGCTGATGGCGGAGAGGTTTCCGACCAGGCGCAGCATTCGGTGACAGCTCCGCGAGAGGTAGGCCGCATTCTGGTCGAGCGCGGGATCGGCATCGCGCGCGTCGGGCGGCGCGATGCGCTCCGCTGCGGCGAAGAGATTGACCATCGACGAGCGAAGCTGCGCCGAAACGTTCGGCAGGACCTTCGAGAGCAGACGGATATCTTTTTCATCATACGGCAACATAAAATGTGTCTCCTTTGGGCAAGCTGTGGTTAGCTTTTCCGAAACCGCGCGGCAATTCACGTGGAAAAATGTGCCGGAAGGCCCTGCCTGCACAAGTCGAGGATAGCAAAAATTTGTCAAAAAGACAAGAACTTTCGAAAGAAAGAAATTTTTTGAAAAAAAGACTTGCATTTTTGCAGATACTTGTTATAATACCAAATGTGCCATACATTTGATATATTCCGTAAATGAAGGGAAGCGTATTTTATGTCTATTAAAATCGGTATCAACGGCTTCGGCCGCATCGGCCGCATGGTGTTCCGCGCCTGCCTGGAGCATCCTGAGATCGACGTGGTCGGCATCAACGACCTCTGCCCCGCAGATTACCTCGCCTATATGCTCAAGTATGATACGATGCACGGCCGCTGCAAGGCGGACATCGAGTCCCGCGAGAACGCCCTGGTCGTCAACGGTCAGGTGATCCCCGTTTTCAGCGAGAGAGATCCCGCGAACCTCAAGTGGGGCAAGATCG
>CAYSTN010000136.1:0-1763 GCA_964434135.1 uncultured Oscillospiraceae bacterium | reverse complement strand
CAAATCTAAGGAGGTACTTTTATGGCAAGCGGTATTGAAGAGATCCTGACAACGTTGTATGAGATGGTGCAGGACGCGTGGAGTTTGCCGCTCGGCGCGGACAAGTGCGTTCTCGAACGCGACAAGGTCCTCGATCTTCTCGATGAGATCAGCAACCAGCTGCCCGGTGAACTCAAGCAGGCCAAGACGATCGTCGAGTCCCGCAATGAGGTCATTACCAACGCCAAGCGTGAGGCCGAAAACATTCTCAAGCAGGCCGAACAGCGCGCCCGTCAGATGATCTCGCACGAAGAGGTCTATTTGCAGGCACAGAAAGAGGCCGACGAACTGATGAAAAATGCGCAGGCCAAGATCAAAGAGCTTCGTCAGGTCACGAACGACTATGTCGACGACTCCATGAAGCGCACCGAAGATGCCATTGCGCAGGCACTGAGCGAAATCCGCGACTCGCGCACGAAGTTCCGCGCGCTGGTCAACCCGCAGCAGGCCAAGCCATCGCCCATCATTGAGGACGTGTGAGCCAACGAGCCGTCATACTGCCACAGGCAAAGAAGAGGAACGAGCTTCGAGCCGTATGCCGCAGAGAGGAAGCGGCCGGTGAAAGCTTCCGCATACCCGATGCTCCCGTCGCCTCTGAGCCGCAGCGCCGAATTTACAGTAAGCGCTGACGGGTTCTCCCGTTACAGAGATACGAGTGTCCGGGTTTTCCGGAAACGCAGGTGGTACCACGGTCAAATGATCGCCCTGAGCAGACGCTCAGGGCGTTTTTTATGAGGTGAAAGATGAAAACTTTTACGTTTGTGATCGGTTCGTATACGGACAGACAGCTGCCGGGCGAGCTTGCGCGGGCGCTGGCTGCGGGCAAGCGCGCCGCAGCGCCTGACGCGGTGCGGAAAAAAGAAAAACAAGAGCTGCTGCGCCGCGTAGCCGGCGGTGTGGTCTGCATCGCCGTGGCCGTGTGGGTGCTGACAAAAGGGCAGACGGGCGTGATGCCGATCTTTGCCGCGCTGGTGGCGCTGCTGGGCGCGGTTTTGGTGGTGCTGGCGCTGCTGCCGGGGTCTTTTTCGCAGAAAAAGGCCGCAAATGCCCTGCTCAAAAGCCTGAATCAGATCGAATCGCGGCAAAAAGCGCGCGTCCAGTTTTCCGCTGACAAGATGAGCATCCACGCCGCCGGGCACAGTGTAGACGTTCCGTTCGACCAGCTTGATGCGGTCGCCATCACGCCGCAGCTGTGCGTACTGCTGCATGGCGGCGCGGCGACGGTGCTACAAAAACGCGACCTGGTTGCAGAAGCGTTCGACGCGTTCGCGGCTGCACTGCGGCAGGAACTGCCGTGTGCGGTCGTGGAAATCAGTTAACATAATTTATTCTTTGAGGAGTATTGACATGAAAAAAGATCTGCCAAAAGCGTATGACCCGAAGCTGGTCGAGAGCGCCATCTATGAGATGTGGATGGAAAACGACTGCTTCAAAGCAGAGCCGGACCCCAACAAAAAGCCGTATTCCATTGTCATGCCGCCCCCCAATGTCACGGGTCAGCTGCACATGGGTCACGCGCTGGACTCCACCTTGCAGGATATCCTGACGCGCTATAAGCGCATGGAAGGTTACAGCGCACTCTGGCTGCCCGGCACCGATCATGCAGGCATTGCCACGCAGATCAAGGTCGAAGAGGAGTTGCGCGTCAAAGAGGGCAAGACCCGCTACGACCTTGGCCGTGAAAAGTTCCTGGAGCGCGTGTGGGCGTGGAAAGAGAAGTACGG
>CAYSTN010000135.1:0-1942 GCA_964434135.1 uncultured Oscillospiraceae bacterium | reverse complement strand
CCATATCTTTTCTCTTGCGAGAGAAAAGATATGGCCTGCGGAGCAAAGACAAGGTCGCAAATTTGTGATGCAGAACCGGCGGGTCGATGTGGGCATCGCCCCTACAGGTGCGGAGATGATTTGCGGCAAGCCCTCTCAGGCGGCTTCGCCGCCAGCTCTCCCAGAGGGAGAGCCAAGGGGTGCGGTGCAGGCTGGAGAGCCAAGGGGTGCGGTGCGGCGTGTCAGGTGCGGTGGGAATTGAGAAAAAGAGGGCGGACGCAGGCGTCCGCCCCCTATGATGGTGTGTTATTGTTTGCGGTAGTCCTGCAAGCCGGCGCGGCCTTCTTCGGTCACGGGCTTGAGCCAGCGCATCGACTTGAAGTGCAGCATACACAGAATGCTCTTCGGGATATCCTCGCCGAGATACGCGCACATGACGACCCCGAGGAACGGCAGGTGCAGCACCTGCGCGGCAACGTAGGCTAGCGGGATGGCTACAATCCACAAGCTGCCCAGATCGAACAGCATTCCCGTCAACGTGTCGCCGCCGGAGCGGAATACGCCCACGACCTGAATGTACGAGATGTTGCGGAAGCAGTTTTCCAGCGAGCAGAAGATCGTCACCGCGTAAGCCGTGGAGATGGTCAGCGCGGAAAGGTTGTCACCTGTGGCGAACAGCGATACCAGCGGATGCCGCGCCGCGATCATCAGAAGCCCAACGGCCAGTCCCATCAGCGGCACAAGGGTGGAGAAACGGCGCGCGTCACCAATGGCGCGGGAGATCTTGCCCTGACCGACGGATTTGCCGACCATGATGACACAGGCGTTGCCGAGGCCGACAAAGAAGGCAAATGCCAGCTCGGAGAAGGTTTTGAAGATCGTCATGCCCGCATAGTATTCATAGCCCATATTGGCGTAGATGCGGTTGAGCGTCAAAATGCCCAGCGCCCAAAGCCCTTCGTTGCTCATGACCGGCAGCGCACGGGTAAAGAACTCGCCGATCTGCCGCAGGTTGAACGCCAGCAGCTCTTTGACCGGGCCGATGAGCATATTCTTTTCGAATGCCGAGAAAACGAGCAGCAGCACAGGCCCGAGCCACGAGGAGATGCACGTGGCGATGGCCGCGCCCTCGACGCCAAGCTCCGGCATTCCGAACGCGCCGAAGACCAGACCGTAGTCTGCAAAGGCATTGACGATGGTCGTGACGATGGAGACATACAGCGGCAGCTTCACGCGCTCCGTGCCACGAAGCACATTGGACATGAGAAGCGTCAGCGTCACCGCCGGGTACGAGAAGCAGACGATGGACAGATACCGGCAGCCGGTATCCACAACGGCCGGGTCTTTGTTAAACAGTCCCAGCACCCACGTCGGCGCGAACAGCGCCACGGCCAGGAAGCTCAGGGTAATGAGAAGCGACGAAACAAGCCCCAGACCCGTCACGCGGCGGATGCCCTTGTAGTCCTTTACGCCCCAGTATTGCGAGATGAACACGCTCATGCCCGAGCAAAGCCCGAAGCCCAGCAGGTTACACAGCCAGCCCCATTGCGCGGCCATGCCGACGGCGGAGAGCGTCACGTCACCAAGCTGTGAGACGATGAGCGTGTCGACCAGCTGGAACGAGCTGGTCAGCACGTTTTGCAGCGCGACCGGGATGGCAAGCTTGACCGTGACGCGCCAAAAGGGCTTATCGCCCAGATAATCGGTTAGTTTCATAATTCACTCCATGGAAAAGGCAAAACGATGGGGATGCTGCCCGGTCGGGCAGTATCCCCACGAAGTTTTTCAGGTGGCGCAGGACACCTTGTCAGCAGAAAGCCGCGCCTGGCACAGCTGGTTTGTGCTTCCGGATTCCTGCGAAGCTCTTAGGCCATGCCGGCGGTGATGATGGCCATCTTATAGACCTCGTCGGCGTTGCAGCCGCGGGAGAGGTCGTTGATGGGAGCGTTCAGACCCTGCAGGA
>CAYSTN010000134.1:0-2102 GCA_964434135.1 uncultured Oscillospiraceae bacterium | reverse complement strand
ATCGAGTCGACGGAGCATTTGCAGTCGCTCCTTGCGGAAAACGGCGAGGCGGCAGCCGCCCTGAGTGTCCGCCGCGGCGGACGGACGGTGAAGCTCGACGTCTGCCCGAAGCAGGGTGAGGACGGCGTTTACCGCCTCGGTGCGTGGATCCGCGACAGCATGGCCGGCATCGGCACCGTGACGTATTATGACCCCGCGAGCGGCCGCTTTGCGGCACTCGGCCACGGCGTGACGGATGTGGACACCGGCCGGCTCATGCCGCTTGCGCGCGGCGCAGTGATGGCGGCGAGCGTGAAGGCGGTCAAGCGCGGTGAGAGCGGTTCCCCCGGCGAGCTGCGAGGGGAATTTGATCTCACGCGCGACATCGGCGCGCTCCGCGCGAACACCGACTGCGGCATCTTCGGCATTTTGAACGAAAGCGACCGACCGGCAGACTCCGGCGAGGCGCTGCCGCTCGCCTCGCGCAGCGAGGTCGAAACGGGCGGCGCGCAGATCCTGGCGAACTGCGCGGGCAGCGAGGTGCGCGCGTATGACATCGAGATCGAAAAGGTCTACGGCGGCCCGTCGCCCACGCGAAACCTCCTCCTGCGCGTGACCGACCCGGCGCTGCTCGAGCGCACCGGCGGCATCGTGCAGGGCATGAGCGGCAGCCCGATCATTCAAAACGGAAAACTCGTCGGCGCGGTGACGCACGTTCTCGTGGACGATCCGACAAGAGGTTATGGCATTTTGATCGAAAATATGTTAGAGGCAGCGGGGTAAAACAGTTGACAGGGGAAGAAATTCCCCTGTCATTTTTCATTTTCATGTGTTAAGATAAGAAAAAATTGACTCAACTTACACTAAACTAACGGTAGAGCACACTAAACTTCGCGTCGGTTGAGTATTCTTGCGGTCAGCGATATAGTAAGGGCGTACGATCCAACCAAACGAAAGGAACGATCCATGATGAAAAAGACACTGGGAACGATGATCGCAGAACTGAGAAAACAGCACGGCATGACGCAGCTGGAGCTGGCAGAGAAAATGGGCGTTACCGATAAAGCGGTATCCAAATGGGAGCGCGACCTCTCTTGCCCGGATATCAACTCCCTTCCGAATCTTGCGGAGATTTTTGGAGTATCGGTGGAAGAATTGATGCAGACCAAAAAAGAGGCAGATGCGCCTGCAAGCAAGGTGTCCGAAATCATGGATATCGTGCCGAAGGCAGTTGCCGTGGCGATGGGGGTCGCAGTGACGGTATTGGCGATCCTCGATGAACTGGATGTGAAATCCGGCATGGTGATGCTGGGCATCGGACTTGCCTGTGCAGGCATTTCGTTGATGAACGACAAAAAGTGATGCCGCCATGCGTTCCGACGCGGGAGAGCACAAAGCCGGGGGCCGTTGGCCTCTGGCTTTTTTTGCGTGTTCTGCTATAATATGGGCAGGAGAAATTTTGAGGAGCGTGAGAACATGAAAACACTGATCCTGTACGGCAGCCAATACGGAACGGCGAAGCGGTATGCGGATAAGCTGGCGGAGCTGACCGGCCTGCCGGTGAGTTCCTGCGAGGATGCGTGGGAGGCGGATTACGAGCAGATCGTCTACTTCGGCGCCCTGTACGCGGGCGGCGTGAAGGGGCTCAAGGCTGCGGCCGGACGGATGCGGAGCGATACGAGGCTCATTCTGGCCACGGTCGGCCTGGCCGACCCGACCGATCAGGAGAATGTCGGGAACATCCGAAGCGCGGTGAGGCGACAGCTGCCGGAGGAACTGCTCGAGCATACCGTCTTTTTCCATTTGCGGGGCGGGATCGACTACAGCCGCTTGTCACTCAAGCACAAAACGATGATGGCTCTTTTGTACAATAAGGCAAAGCATCTCCCGGAGGAGAAGAAAACCGCCGAGGTGCGGGCGATGATCGAAACCTACGGTTCGGTGGTGAGTTTCGTCGATCACGAGGCGCTGACGGCGGTCAGAAACGCGCTGAAATAAGCGCAAAGCCCGGGCTCAATTCTGCAACAATGTTCTCCTTGCACGAAGAATGTCGAATGCTGTCGATAAGTTTTTGTGCGAAGCGACGGTATTCGACTTGAAAACCCTGTCCGATTATGATAGTT
>CAYSTN010000133.1:0-2124 GCA_964434135.1 uncultured Oscillospiraceae bacterium | reverse complement strand
CGGGCTTCTGTGCGGCGTTGTTGTGCTCGGCGCCCTTGTAAAGCTTCAGGCGGGTGAGCGCGGCACGGCCGATGCTGTTCTTCGGCAGCATACCCTTGACAGCCAGTTCCATAGCGAACTCGGGACGCTCGGCCATGAGGGTGCGATACTTGACGTCCTTGAGGTTGCCGATCCAGCCGGTGTGATGGTAGTAGTGCTTCTCGTCGAGCTTCTTGCCGGTGAGGACGGCCTTGTCAACATTCACGATGATGACGAAATCGCCGCAGTCCACGTTCGGGGTGAAGTCAACCTTGTGCTTGCCGCGCAGCAGCTTGGCAGCCGTGACAGCGGTACGGCCCAGAGGCTTGCCCGCTGCATCGAGGACGTACCATTTTCTCTGGACGTTCTCTTTCTTAGCCATAGTGGTCATGTTTGTTCCTCCGTTTGAAAACGTGTGGTTTTCTTTTATGATAAAAAGTTTTGACAAGTTCGGTACGCGCCGCTACAATAGATCTTAAAAGCGCGCTTACTCTTTATACCACAAGGCAAATCGGCTGTCAAGCACAAAAAACAGAATTTTGAACGCCACGCGGAACGATCTCGCAAATGCTTTGAAATGCTCGTAAATGCTTCAAAATACTCCAATCGAAAATGAAAATTGTTTCAGGGGGTCAATCATGCAGAATTTATTGGGTCGTGTGCGCCGCTGCGCAGAGGATTATCACATGATCGCCGCAGGCGACAACATCGCTGTTGGCGTATCCGGCGGCAAGGACTCATTGACGCTTTTGTCGCTGCTTGCGGCGCTGCGCAGCTTTTACCCGCAACCGTTTTCGCTTCAGGCCGTGACCATCGACATGGGACTGGCGGGCATGGATTTTTCGCCTGTGGCAGATTATTGCCGCGCCATCGACGTGCCATACCATATTAAAAAAACCGAGATCGGCCCGATCATTTTTGACTATCGCAAGGAGAAAAACCCCTGTTCCATGTGTGCGAAGATGCGGCGCGGTTCGCTCAACGACGCACTTTTAGAGCTTGGGTGCAACAAAGTTGCGCTGGGGCACCACTTTGATGATGCGGTCGAGACGTTCCTCATGAGTCTTTTGTACGAAGGGCGCATCGGTTGTTTTGAACCGGTGACCTACCTCAGCCGCACCGGCATCACACAGATCCGCCCCATGCTCTACCTGGGCGAGCAGGCCGTGGCGCACTATGCGCAGCATAATGCTCTGCCGGTCGTCCACAACGTCTGCCCGGCGGATAAGCACACCAAGCGGCAGGAAATCAAGGAGCTGATCGCCACGCTACAAGCGCAGTATCCCGACCTGAAAACCAAAGTCTTCGGCGCGATGCAGCGCCTGCCATTGCCCAACTGGGGCGTGGATGAGACGTGATAGCACTACGGCGGTATCACGAACTGTCTTTTGGGGGCACACAAAAACCTGATTTGTCCAATGGGCAAATCAGGTTTTTTGATGAAAAGCTGCACTTATTAAGATATCAGCGGTTTTCTCGGTATTATTCGCGGTTTTTGCTGCGCTTGAAAAAGTTGTTTCATCATTGGAAGGTGCAAGGTCACTATGTTGTTCAACTCAGCGCCCTTTTCAGGTATTGCTGCCGCACTCAAAAAGAATGTTAAAAACGTGACGAATATTCCAGACTTCCTAAAGCCGCTTCTTGGCCGCGTCTGCTGTGCCGGTTTTCTCAATTTCTTGCCGCTGGAATTTCATGGAATATTTCCAGGCGAGGCATAGGCGTTTGCCCGGATGCGTCTGAAGCGGAAATCAAGCAGGTCAAAAAGCCATGAAGCAGAAGGCTGCTCCGTCCATGCAGAACTGTGCATCCCGGTTGGTGGGTCTGATTCCCAGCGAGCATCAGGAATGATTCTTCATAAATTGTTTACGGAGCCTGCGCTTGACAAACATTCCTTGGCTGCATTATAATCTAACCACGTTAGCAATAAGAAGGAAGGCGGATCCATGGCAACATCTGAACAAATCAGAGCCACCGTAGAGGCCTTGCAGACCACCCATCCCAAAGAGTTGTTCCATGCTATGGATATGCAGCAGGCGGGCATTGGCGCGGTACTGCGCCTGGTTTATGAATCCCGGGAGCCTGTTACCGCGGGAAACATTGCCGACT
>CAYSTN010000132.1:0-2140 GCA_964434135.1 uncultured Oscillospiraceae bacterium | reverse complement strand
TCTTTGGACTCGCTTCGCATCTGTTCCAGATCATAGGGAATGGCAGCCGTGAAATTGTTCTGCCGGTTCTGGCGCTGCTGCCAGCGGGTAATGTCGGTTTCCACGCCTAAGATTCTGGACTGTACCTCGCGCACGGCTTCTTCGGTGGGGATGGGCAAAATGTCGATGGACAGCAGCAGGTTGCGGGAAAAGTCGGACAGGTCTTTGATCATCTCATCGCTGATAAAGCTGGCATAGTCCCGCAGAAACAGCACGCGGCCAAACTTGCCGCCCATCTCAAAGTATCCTGCATGAAATTGCAGACCGTCCGGACAAATGAGGTCGCGAAAATCAACGCCGCGCCGGATATTCGCAGACAGATCAAAGCGGAACGCTGCTTCTTCTCCGGGACGGAAAAAGTCATGCAGCAGCCGCAGACGGTCTGTGCAGGAAATGGGGTGCGCACCGGAGTCCAGCCGTCCAAAGCTGGCAGAGAGATTTGTGTCCACGCGCCGAAAGTAAGCACGGGTCTGCTCGATCTTTCGTAAACCAATGGAGAGCGTGATGTACTTTTCCTGTACCAGATTGTTGCTTTCAGCGGCCTTGTCCAGCATGATCTGATTCAGCTCGCCACGATAATAGTCCAGGCCATCTGCCGCTTCCGGCATGAGCATGGTGCGCTGAAAATCCACCGGATTCAGGCGGCGGTTTAGGATCGTGATCTTGGCTGTGGCATCGGTGGGCAGGGTGTTCAGTACCGCGCCATAGGAATGAAAGATGCTGCGCCGATCTTCCTGTGAGGACGCGGCATAGTTGACATCGGTGAAGCGCCATGTTTTGCTGTGCTTCATGCCAACCTGAAAGATGCCATCCGTGTAGATGCGGCGAATGGGTATGGACTGTTGGACGCTGTGTGGGATGCGAAAGGAATCTTTTTCGCTGCGGTTGGCCGCTAACAGGGATTTCATCATTCCGTTACATCCTCCACCAGTTCTGCAAACAGTTCTTCATGCAGGTTCACGGAATCAAAGCCACGCGGCCCTGCACAGAGAATTTCGGATTTGATAAACGCCCACAAAAACTGTTCCAGCGTCATACCGTTGTAGTGAAAAAATCCGGCGATAGCGACCGGCGCGGCAACTAGCAGGCAAAGCCAGCTTGCCGTCTCCTTGCCGAGCACACCGCCAAGGCCAAGATAAATGCCAGCCGCCAGACCAACCGCCAGCACCGCACAGATAAACTGCCGCGCAGAGAGACCAAAGAAGATGGTTTCCCGATGTGCGCGGATCTCTTTTGGAATTTTGACTTCTATAAAAATCAACCTCTTTCTATGATTTCCGGATACAAAAAGCGCGCCGCCCGCAATGGGCAACGCGCCTTTGATGTTTCTATGTAGTTATTCACTCTAGCAGCTTCGCGTAATTTCTGCGGGCATAGACCACTCTGGCAATCGTCACGCGCTTTTCCGTCTCCGTTACCCAATAGAGCATCATATAGTTCTCAACGAGCAGCTTGCGGTACTCATGCTTTAAGGGGCGCAGCGGTGTATAAGAAGGCTGCGCATACGGAAAATCTCGCAGGCTTTCTCCAGCTTTTATCAGTTGTTCCGCGATACGTTCTGCCGCAGCCGGATTGTTTAATTCCCGCGTAATATACATAACGATTTCTACCATGTCCTGTCTTGCAAGCGGCAAATACTCCACATTATACAACCTTGGTTCCTCCAATGGCATCTTTCATGGCCTTCAGGACATCTTTGGAGGAATAGCGTTCGCTGGACAGCTCCGCTTCGCGCTCGGCGGCTTGCAATTTGAAGTAAACCTCGCTTTCAAATTGCAGGTTTTCAAACGCTTCCATGCTCAGAACTACCATATCGCCATAGCCATTTTTCGTCAGGAAAACCGGCTGTGCTGTTTCGTGGACGGTTTTGGAGATTTCCGCAAAGTTATTTCTGAGATCGGAAACCGGACGGATCATGTTCATAGTATCAGCCTCCCTTTTTGCAGTTTAGCATAATTACGCTAAAATATCAAGCCTGTGTTTTGGATAGTATCTGCCAGAGCGGAGAGAATTACACAGCTTATGCGCCCATCATCTCCCGCACCAGCCGGTCTGCGCCTTTGACAAGGCCGGTCAGCACCAACATATTGAACATGAGCTG
>CAYSTN010000131.1:0-2256 GCA_964434135.1 uncultured Oscillospiraceae bacterium | reverse complement strand
CGTCGCGCCGAGGTGGATGATGCCCTTTGCGCCGGGCGCGTCCAGACCGAAGGCATAGACGTGTGCCATGACATCGTGGCGCACCTCGCGCTCACGCCGGGCAACGACATCGTAGTCGATGGGGCTGACGTGCGCGGCAAGCTCCTGCACCTGCTCGGCGGTGACGGGCAGACCCAGCTCATGCTCGGCCTGCGCAAGCGCGACCCAGAGCTTGCGCCACGTTTCGTAGCGCATATCCGGTGAGAACAGGTGCAGCATGGCCTTGGACGCATAGCGCGCGCCAAGCGGGCTTTCGTAAGTCGGTTTCATGGCAGCGCCTCAGCGGTAGATGATCTCGTCGCGGCCAGGGCCGACGGAGACAAAGCGGATGGGTACGCCGATGGCCTGTTCGACGTATTCGACGTAGTTGCGCGCGGCGAGCGGAAGGTCTTCGTATTTGCGCACACCGGAGATGTCGCAGCCCCAGCCGGGCAGCGTGGTCATGACGGGCTTGGCCTCGTCAATGACGGAGGTGAAGGGGAAGTCATCGGTGCGTTCGCCGTCAACTTCGTACTGCACGCAGACGGGGATCTCTTTCATATAAGAAAGCACGTCCATCTTGGTGATGGCGATCTCCGTCGCGCCCTGAATCTGGCAGCCGTAGCGCGTGGCAACGATGTCGAGCGGGCCGACGCGGCGCGGACGGCCGGTGGCAGCGCCGTATTCGCCGCCGGCTTCACGCAGCTGCTCGGCTTCTTCACCGAACCACTCGGCGGTGAAGGGGCCTTCGCCCACGCAGGTGGAGTAGGCTTTGACGATGCCGATGGTGCGGTCGATGTGGCTGCCCGGAATGCCTGCGCCGACACAGGCATAGCCCGCGTTGGACGAAGACGAGGACGTATAGGGGAAGATGCCGAAATCAATGTCACGCAGCGCGCCAAGCTGCGCTTCGAACATGATGTTCTTACCGGCTTTTTCGGCTTCGTAGAGGTATTTGGTGGTGTCGCAGATGAACGGTGCGAGCTTCGAACCGTATTCCTTGCACCATGCCAGCATATCCGCAAGCTGATACTTTTCAGCGCCGTAGACGTTTTCAATGGTCAGGTTTTTCCACTCGAGAATGTTGGCCAGCCGCTTTTCCAGATACGCAGGGTACAGAAGCTCGCCCATCATGATGGTCTTTTTCTGGTATTTGTCGGAGTAGACCGGCGCGATGCCGCGCAGGGTCGAGCCGTATTTCTTGTCTTTCAGGCGCGCCTCTTCCAGGCCGTCGAGTGCGCGGTGGTACGGGAAGACGATGGTCGCGCGCTGCGAGATCTTAAAGTTGTCGGGTGTGACGCTGACACCGGCCTTTTGCAGCGTCTCGATCTCGCCCCAGAGGCTCTCCAGATCGATGACCACGCCGTTGCCCAGCACGTTCACCACGCCCGGCAGGCAGATGCCGGAGGGAATGAGGTGCAGCGCGAATTTGCCGTATTCGTTGACAATGGTATGTCCTGCGTTGTTACCGCCCTGATAGCGGCAGACGATGTCAAAATCTCTTGCGATCAGGTCGACCATGCGGCCTTTGCCCTCGTCGCCCCAGTTGATGCCCACAATTGCACAGTTGCTCATAGTTCCAGACTCCTTTTGGCATGATTTTTTCTTTCTGATTTGATTATATGCGATTTTTTTCAGGTTGTAAATGATGGGTTTTTTATGGGTTTGATAAGATAGGTTTATGTTTCGGATTAGCGTTATCTATTTTACTTATTCTTCGAATGCCGATATAATAGGAACGTTGTGAATTTGTATTCTATCACCATTTGGAGGAATTTATGCTCATCAGAACACCCGAACAGGACATCGAAAAAATCCTGTATACCGAAAAGGCCATTGCCGCGCGCGTTGAGCAGCTCGGCGCGCAGCTGACGGAAAAGCTCGGTGACAAGCGCCCCGTGCTGATCTGCGTCCTCAAGGGCGCGTCGTTTTTCTACATCGATCTGTGCCGGTGCATGAACTGCGCCATTGACATGGACTTTATCGCCGTTTCCAGTTATGGCGCGTCGGCCAAATCGACGGGCGTAGTCCGGCTCATCAAGGATCTGGACAACAACATCACCGGCCGTCACGTGGTCATCGTCGAGGACATCATCGACTCGGGTCTGACGATGCAGTACCTGCGGCAGCTGTTCGGCGCGCGCAATCCTGCGTCCGTCACGACCATCTCGTTTTTGGACAAGTGTAGCCGCCACCCGGAGAGCTATAAGACCGACCTGTGCGGGTTTGAAATTCCCG
>CAYSTN010000130.1:0-2342 GCA_964434135.1 uncultured Oscillospiraceae bacterium | reverse complement strand
GTGCCCTCGGCCTGCAAGATGGCCTGACGGCGGTCACGCTCGGCCTTCATCTGCTTTTCCATGGAGCTTTGGATATCCTGCGGCGGCAGGATGTTTTTCAGCTCGACGCGGTTGACCTTGATGCCCCACGGGTCGGTGGCTTCGTCGAGGATGGCGCGCATCTTGGTGTTGATGACATCGCGCGAGGTCAGCGTCTGGTCAAGTTCCAGATCGCCGATGATATTACGCAGTGTCGTGGCTGTGAGCGTTTCCATTGCCATCATCGGCCGCTCAACACCGTAAGTATAGAGCTTGGGGTCGGTGATCTGGTAGTAGACAACGGTATCGATCTGCATGGTGACGTTGTCCTTGGTGATGACGGGCTGCGGCGGGTAGTCAAGCACCTGCTCTTTCAGGCTGACTTTTTTGACCACCCGCTCGATAAACGGGACTTTGACGTGCAGACCGACCTGCCAGACCTTGGAGAACGCGCCCAGGCGCTCGATGACGTACGCGCGCGACTGCTGCACGATCTGAATGTTGCTGATGACGATGATAAGAGCCACCACGGCCAAAATCAATACAGGGATCCATTCCATACTTGCTTCCTCCTTTAATATGTTGCGATTTGTCTGTTATTGCGTTTCGCAGGGGACTGCAACCGGCTCGACATAGAGCTTTGCACCCTGCACGGCTTCAATATAGACGCGGCTGCCGATCGAGATGCGCGCGCCGCTGGGGCATCTGGCCGTCCAGAACACCCCGCCGATCTTTACCTCGCCAGTCTCGCGCTGCGCGTCGATCGTCTCGGTGACGAGCGCTGTTTGCCCGACCAGCCGGTCTGCGTTCATGCGCTCGGGCTTTTTGATCCGGCGCTTTCGCGCGGCCGGATACGCAAAGGCCAGCAGCAGCGCCGACACACCTACGAACAGCGCCAGCTGCACCGCCGTGCCTGCACCGAGACTTGCCGCAATGAGCGCGCAGATCGCGCCGCCGATGAACCAGATGGACACCAGCGCGACCGTCACGGCCTCGGCAATGACGAAGATGACCACCGCGATCAGCCACAAAATGACAGATGTTGACATACAAACGCTCTCCTTTCTGCTGATGATTCCAGTATACAACATTCCGCAGCGCTTGTCACCGTGGATGTTCCTTAAGATTTTCCTTATATTTTGCAAAATCCGCGCAGATATTGTTTGCTATTTTCCCCGAAAACCCGTATACTTAGAGACGGACTTGGCTGCGCGCGCAGCCGGAAGATGGGAGATACTTCTTTTATGGATACTATGACCTTTTGTGTGCCGTGCCTGTTCGGGCTGGAAGGACTCGTCGGCGACGAGCTGCGGCGGCTGTCGCTGCAAAATGTCCGGGTCGAAGACCGGCGCGTTTTTTTTGATGGTGATTTTGCCGACATGGCAAAGGCCAACCTCTGCTGCCGTATGGGCGAGCGCGTGATGTTGCTGCTGGCCGCATTCGACGCACACAGCTTTGAAGACCTGTTTCAGGGGGTCAAGGCCGTGCCGCTTGAGCGCTTTGTGCCCAAAAACGGCGCATTCCCCGTCAAGGGCTACAGTCTCAACAGCCAGCTGCACTCCGTCCCGGACTGTCAGGCCATCGTCAAAAAGGCCGCCGTCACGCGGCTGGGTGAGGCCTACGGCCTCAGCTGGCTGCCGGAAACCGGTGAGACGTATCAGCTGCGCTTTTCCATCATGAAAGACCACGTGGAGCTGTTTCTGGATACCTCGGGCGTGAGTCTGCATAAGCGCGGCTACCGCCGCGAGGCCAATCTCGCGCCGCTGCATGAGACGATGGCTGCGGCCATGGTCAATCTGGCGCGCTATCGCGGGCGGGAGTTTTTCTGGGATCCGTTCTGCGGCTCGGGGACGCTGTGCATCGAAGCTGCGCTCATCGCGCTCAACCGCGCGCCGGGGCTGAACCGCTCGTTTGCCGCACAGAAGTGGGGCTGCGTGGACGAAAAACTCTGGCAGCAGGCGCGCACCGAGGCGCTCGACCGCGAGTATCGCGGAGAGTATCACATCCTCGGCACGGATATCGACTCCGTTTCGCTGGACATCGCCCGGCAGAACGCCCGCAAGGCAGGGGTCGGTAAGCGCATCGACTTCCGCGAGGCCGACGCGACCAAAGTCAGTCTGCCCGCCGAGCGGGGGCTCATCGTCTGCAATCCGCCCTACGGCGAGCGAATGCTCGAGCAGCGCAGCGCGCAGCGGCTGTACGGCGCGCTGGGTCGGCATCTGAAGTATGCCGACGGGTGGAAAAAATATATCATTTCCTCCGAACCGGAGTTTGAGCATTACTTTGGCAAGCCGGCCACGAAAAAGCGCAAGCTTTACAACGGC
>CAYSTN010000129.1:0-2373 GCA_964434135.1 uncultured Oscillospiraceae bacterium | reverse complement strand
ACCCCCCCAAACCACCCCCCACCCGCCCCCGAGTCCGGGGGCGCCTCTTCTCTGTGAAAAACGCTCCTGTTTCCCTATTTGAACTTCTTACTCTCCAAAACGGCCTGCACGTCGCAGCGGTTGTTTTTCTCGTTCTGCTCGTGCCCCTTGACCCAGTGGTAGTGCAGCTCGTGCTGACTCACCAGCCCCAGCAGCATCTCCCACAGATCGGGGTTGAGCGCGGGCTTTTTGTCCTTTTTCATCCACCCGTTTCTACGCCAACCCCATGCCCAGCCTTTTTCCAGCGCGTCGATGACATATTTGGAATCGGAATACAGCTCCACCACGCACGGCTCTTTTAACGCCAGCAGCGCGGATATGACCGCCGTGAGTTCCATGCGGTTGTTGGTCGTCGATGCTTCGCCGCCAGAGAGTTGTTTTTCCACTCCGTTATACTCCAAAATCGCGCACCAGCCACCCGGACCGGGGTTGCCGGAGCAAGCCCCGTCGGTGTAGATCGTCACCGTCTTCATACGTCCTGCGCCTGATCGGTGTCGGGTTCGCGCTCGACCCGCTCGATGGAGATCACGTGGTTACCCGCCTCGACGCGCATGACGATCACGCCCTGCGTATCGCGCTTGTAGACGTTGATGTCTGCCACAGGCATCCGGATGAGAACGCCGCTGTTTTCGATCATCATCACATCGTCACTGTCATCGACGATGGCCACGCCCGCAATGCGCCCGGTCTTAGGCGTAATGTTGTAGCTCTTCAGACCCTTGCCGCCGCGCTGCTGCGGATGGCGCGCGCCGTCCTCACCGAGCCGGAGATATTCTTCGATGTCGGTACGCTTGCCGTAGCCAAACTCCGTGACGGACAAAAGCTGCTTGCCGCGCGCGGCAATGCCCGCGCCGACGATGCAGTCGCCCTCGGCCAGCGCCATACCACGCACACCGGCTGCGTCACGTCCCATGACGCGCACGTCATTTTCGTTGAAGCAGATGGCCATGCCGTCCATGCTGGCCAGCATGATATCCTGCTGCCCGTCGGTCTTCATCACGGCGATCAGCTCGTCGCCCTCGGCCAGCGTCAACGCGCGGATACCGGCCTTGCGCGCGGTGTTGAGACTGGCAAGCGATACCCGCTTGACCGTGCCGTTGCGCGTGACAAAGACGAGGTTGTCTTCGTCAAAGCTCTGCACCGTGATTCCGGCCGTGACCTTTTCGCCTGCTTCGAGCGGCAAAATGTTGACCAGATTCGTACCTTTGGCCGTGCGCCCGGCCTCGGGGATCTGATACCCCTTGCGGCGGTGAACCTTGCCGTGGTTGGTGAAGAACAGAATATAGCTGTGCGTCGACGCGGTAAACACGCTCTCAACGAAGTCCTCTTCCTTGGTCGTCATGCCCGTCACGCCGCGCCCGCCGCGCTTCTGGCTGCGATAGGTCGAGGCCGGAACGCGCTTGATGTACCCCGCATGGGAGAGCGTAAACACACACTGTTCCTCTTCAATGAGATCTTCGATGTCCAGCTCGTCTTCCAGCTCCTGAATCTCGGTCAGCCGCTCGTCGCCGAAGCGGTCACGGATGGCGATCAGTTCCTCTTTGAGTACGCCGCGAAGCAGCGTCTCGTCTGCCAGCAGCTCGCGGTAATACGCAATGCGCTTTTCCAACTCTGCATACTCGGCTTCCAGCTTTTCGCGTTCGAGTCCCTGCAAGCGCTTGAGCTGCATATCCAAAACGACCTGCGCCTGAATTTCCGACAAGTCAAAGCGTTCCATCAGCCGCTGCTTGGCGTTGTCATAGCTTTCGCGGATGGTCTTGATAACCGCGTCGATGTTGTCTTCCGCAATAAGCAGACCCTGCAACACGTGCTGCCGGTCGAGCGCCTTTTTCAGCTCATACTGTGTCCGGCGCGTCAAAATCTGCTCCTGGAACGCCAGATATTCATCCAGCATATGCCGCAGCGAGAGAATCTTCGGCTGCGACTGGTTGTTGACCAGTGCAAGCATCGTCACGCCGAACGTGGTCTGCATCTGCGTCTGGGCATACAGCCGGTTGAGAACGACCTGCGCATTCGCGTCCTTTTTCAGCTCAATAACGATGCGCATACCGTTGCGGTCTGTCTCGTCGCGGATATCGGAGATGCCGTCAAGCCGTTTTTCGCGCACCTGTTCGGCCATCGCCGCAATGAGCATCCGCTTGTTGACCTGATACGGCAGCTCGGTGACGATGATACGCTCGCGGTTCTGGCCAAACTCCTCAAACTCCGCGCGCGCGCGGACGGTCAGCTTGCCGCGGCCGGTGGCATAGGCCGCGCGGATGCCGCTGCGCCCCATGATGATGCCCTTCGTCGGGAAGTCCGGCCCCTTGATATATTCCATCAGGTCAGCCAGCT
>CAYSTN010000128.1:0-2597 GCA_964434135.1 uncultured Oscillospiraceae bacterium | reverse complement strand
CGACGAGCCCGCCGGTGATGTGGCCACCGTCTTCCATGAGGTCGAAGTCGTAGAGCTTTTTGAGGCTGTCTTTCTTCGCGCCGATCGGCTCGATGAGCTTTTTGTCGTGATCGTCGCAGAGCATCAGAATATGCGGCAGCTCGATGGGTGCGTCGCGGCGCACACGCTGGCGCGGCGGGATGCGCTCGGGTACGGTGCGCTCGGTGGCGCGGATGGCGCTCGTCGCGCCGGTGGAGTAGTCGTAAGCGTCGAGGTCGACCATGCCGACCAGACCCTCACGGATGGTGCCGTTTTCCAGGGTGCGCTCGACATAGACGAAGCTGTTGGGATAGGTCGTGAAGACGTCTTCGTCCATGTAGCGCTTCATGGTGGCGTTGATGATGGCAGTGTGCGCGGCTTCCTGCTCCGTGCCAAGCTCTGCCTCAGGTAAGATCAGGTTGATGGTGGACACGCTTCCCTCAGCGTTTTTGCGCACACGATCCCAGTACGCCTGATCGGACGTAAACTGGTCGCAGGCAATGACAGCCCATTTTTCCATATGCTCGGTCTTGGGCATCAGGATATCAGCGGGTAAGAATGCGTTCATCTTGAATCACCTTTCACATTAAAATTTCGATCTATGCTCAGGCCAGTGCGGCCCGGATGCCGGAAAGCAGCTCGTCATACGTCTCGCAGGCCGGAAGCTCGGGATAGTCCTGCTTGATGCGCGGCGTGGAACGGAACAAAAAGCCCGCTTTGCTCGCCTGGATCATGTCCAGATCGTTGTAGCTGTCGCCTGCGGCGATCGTCTCAAAGCCCATCGTCTGCAACGCGCGCACGGTGGTGAGCTTGGACTGCGCGCAGCGCATCTTCACGCCCGTGAGCATCCCGTTTGCGTCAATTTGCAGCGAATTGCAGAAGATCGACGGCCAGCCCAGCTTGCGCATGAGGGGCTTTGCAAATTCTTCAAAGGTATCGCTGACGATCACGACCTGCGTCAGCGCGCGCAGCTCGTCGAGGAAGTCTTTCGCGCCGGGCAGCGGGTCGATCTGCTCGATCACGTCCTGAATCTGCCGCAGGCCAAGCCCACGCTCGCGCAAAAGCTCCATCCGCCAGCGCATGAGCTTGTCGTAGTCCGGCTCGTCGCGCGTGGTGCGGCGCAGCTCCGCAATGCCGCTGACCTCAGAAAAAGCGATCCAGATCTCCGGTACGAGTACCCCCTCCAGGTCCAGACAAACGATGTTCATAGACAGTATCCTCCCGTTTTTGCGGTGATAGACCCCCCGGCTGCTAAAAAAAATTATGGAAGCCTAAAAAAATAGCAGGTCTTTTCTTCATTATACAAAATCCTGCGACAAAAGCAACAGATTTTTAAAGTTTTTTCTTGCGCGCGCATACCACGGCGCGCAGCCGGACATACTACAGTGGAATCGATAAAAGCAAGGAGCTGTTCACAATGGATACACTTTGTTTGATTCTGGCCATCATCGGGGCGGTCAACTGGGGTCTGGTCGGGTTTGCGCGGTTTGATCTGGTCGCGTGGATCTTCGGCGGCCAGACCGCCAGCGTCAGCCGCATCGTCTACGCCGTGGTCGGCATTGCCGGGCTGTGGTGCATCACGATGCTGTTTCGCAGGCGCAGCCAGAGCGCATGAGCAAGTCCACCCAAACGCAAAACCGCCCGGAGCGAAAGCTCCGGGCGGTCGTTTGTTTTTAGAAGATTTGGCTCAGTGACCGGCGTTCATCTGCGCGGCAACTTCTGCGGCGAAGTCTTCCTGCTTCTTCTCGATGCCCTCGCCCTTTTCAAAGCGGACGGCATTGACGAACGTAACCTTGCCGCCGAGTTCCTTCGCAGCAGCGGCCATATACTGCTCAACAGACACAGCGCCGTCCTTGACGAACGCCTGCTGCAGCAGGCAGTTTTCTTCGTAGAACTTGTTCAGCTTGCCGGCAGCGATCTTTTCCTTGACCTGCTGCGGCTTGGAAGCCATCTTCGGATCGTTGTCCATCTGGGCAACGAGAACCTTCTTCTCTTCGGCGATGACGTCTTCGGTGACATTGCTCTTGTCCCAGAAGCGCGGGTTGAGCGCAGCGATCTGCATGGCAACGTCCTTGCCGATGGTGGTCGCGTCGATGTCACCCTCGACAGCCAGGTTGACCAGAACGCCGATCTTACCGCCGGCATGGACATAGGACACGCTGGTGTTCTTGTCAAAGCGGACAAAGCGGCGGATTTGCAGGTTTTCGCCGATGGACATGACCTTCTCCGGCAGAACTTCGGAAACCTTCAGTTCCGTGCCCGGATAGATGCAGTCCTTGATGGCCTCGACATCGGCGGGGTCATTCTGCATGACGACCTGGCAGATATCCTTGACGAACTGGACGAACGGAGCGGACTTCGCGCAGAAGTCAGTCTCGCAGTTAACCTCGACCATCGCGCCGACACCGCACTTTTCGCACACGGCGGCATACGCCATGCCTTCAGCGGCAATGCGGCTGGCCTTCTTGGCAGCCTTGGCCAGACCCTTTTCACGCAGCCATTCGATGGCCTTGTCCATATCGCCGTCATTCTCGGCCAGAGCCTTTTTGCAGTCCATCATGCCGACGTTGGTCATTTCA
>CAYSTN010000127.1:0-2639 GCA_964434135.1 uncultured Oscillospiraceae bacterium | reverse complement strand
GTCATCTCTTTTTCCAGCCTGACCGGCATGGGCGAGCTGATGAAGCACGGCTGCACGACCTGCTTTGACCACCACTACGTCTTCCCGCACGGCACGGGCGATCTCATCGGCGCGCAGCTGGCTGCGGCGCGAAAGCTCGGCATCCGGATGCACGTCTCGCGCGGGTCGATGGATCTGTCGGTCAAGGACGGCGGTCTGCCGCCGGATTCCGTGGTGCAGACGGTCGACGAGATCATGGCCGACTCCGTGCGGCTCATCGAGACGTACCACGACGCATCGTTTGGTTCGATGCAGCAGGTGGCGCTCGCGCCTTGCTCGCCGTTTTCCGTCTCGCCGGAGCTGCTTCGGCAGAGTGCGCTTCTGGCGCGGCAGTATCATGTACGGCTGCACACGCACCTGTGTGAGACGAAGGATGAAGAAGACTATATGCTCGCGCGCGAAGGAATGCGCCCGCTGGCGTTCATGCAGACGCTGGGCTGGACGGGGCCGGATGTGTGGTATGCGCACGGCATCCACTTCAATGATGACGAGCTGCGTCTGCTGGCCGAGACTGGCACGGGCGTGTGCCACTGCCCGATCTCCAATATGAAGCTCTCGTCCGGCATCGCGCGCATTCCCGAAATGCTGCGTCTGGGTGTGCCGGTGGGACTGGGCGTGGACGGCTCGGCCTCGAACGACGGCTCGAGCCTGATGGAAGAGCTGCGCACGGCATTTTTGCTGCACCGGCTCAACTCCAGCCGCGAAGCACCCTCGGGCTATGACATTCTGAAGCTGGCCACGCGCGGCAGCGCGCGGCTGCTCGGGCGCGAGGACATCGGCCAGCTGGCCGTAGGCAAGTGCTGCGACCTGTTTTTGATCGACAGCCGCCGGTTGGAGCTGGTTGGCGCGTGTCGTGACCCGAAGTCCGTGCTGGCTACGGTGGGTGTGCGCGGCGCAGTGGACTATACCGTTGTCAACGGCGAGGTCACGGTGGCGCACGGGCAGCTGACGCGCATCGACGAGCAGCAGACCGCCCACGAGGCCGGGCGCGTGTGCGCGGCCTATCTGGAAACTGTATAACACGCCGGGCTGATGCCCGGCAAACGACACAAGGAGGAACCTATCATGCAAAACGCACAGATCGACAATGCGATCGCGTGGAATCCGTGGCACGGGTGCAAACGGGTCAGCCCCGGGTGCAAAAACTGTTTCGTGTACAAAATGGATCGGCGCTATGGCCGGGATACGACGATCATCACAAAGGGCAAGACAACTTACGAATTAAAGGACAAAGACTGCCCACCCAACTCGCTGGTCAAGCTGTGCTTTTCCTCCGATTTTTTCATTGAAGAGGCCGACGCCTGGCGCGAGGGCTGCTGGGACTTTATCCGGCGCAGACGCGATTGCATCTTCGTCACGACGACCAAACGACCGGAGCGCATCCGCGCGTGTGTACCGTCCGACTGGGGTGACGGCTGGGAGCATTTCCATCTGAGCGTCTCCATCGAAAACCAGGAGCTGGCCGACCGGCGGCTGCCGTACTTTCTCGATGCGCCGCTGCGCCACCGCGAAGTCTTCTGTTCGCCGCTGATCGCGCCGATGACGCTGGGGACATATCTCGACACGGGCAAGATCCAGTGCGTGAACGTCGGCGGCGAGATGGCGCCGAAAGCCGATGTCCGCCCGATCGAATACGACTGGGTCAAGAATCTGTATCTGGAAGCCAGAGAACGAAACATCGAGTTTTATTTCCATCAGTGTGGCTCAATGTTTTTAAAAGACGACGTGAACGTCGGCAAATGGAACTTAAACGACCAGATCAAGCGCGCAGAAGAGATCCAGCACGAGCTGGAACGGACATATGGCTGAGGGCTGCGGCCGGAGCGGATTCCGCGCAGTCAGGCCGGAGACAACCATGGAGCGTAAACAGATAAACAGACAAAAAGCAGCCGACATAAGTCGGCTGCTTTTCGCAAGAGAGATGAAAGAAAAGAGAAAAGAGAAAGAAGAAATGGGCAATGTTGGTGGATACTCAGATCGACTGTTGGCCCTCCGCGAAGCTTTCCGCGAAGCAGTGATCTGATGGTCTAAGGATACCGTTTTTTCCGCCCGCTGTGGTGAACAGTTTGTAAACGAAGGATAAAGAATTCTTAAACACCCCACCAGCTGCTGGCCAGAGCGGCAAGGGTGCGGTGGAACGCGCCGGGTGCGGTGGCAATTTGCGGATTTTGCGCGGCAAAGCCGCGCCGGGTCGATGTAGGCATCGACCCCTACGAATGCAAAGCAAATTGGAAAGTGCGTTGCAAAGCAACAAGTGCTGTGCGAATGGAAAGATTTCGGGCGGACAGAGGCGTCCGCCCCTACAAGGCGTATGGAAATCCAAAAGATACGGTTTTGTAGAAGACCAATGCAGAAAGGTACAGCCCAATTATCAGGCTGTACCTTCTATTTGACGCAGATATTAAATTGCAACGGCCAGAAAATTAGATTCCGAAACAACAGGCGGCGCGTAGTAATGGTTTTCTAGGGTGAGTTAGTGTGACGCAACGGCTGTCAAATATGGTTCTAATTCAAAGGCAATGCAGGATGCACCCCGCGTCCCCACGCACTCTTTTCTTCCATATCTTTTCTCTTGCGAGAGAAAAGATATGGCCTGCGGA
>CAYSTN010000126.1:0-2659 GCA_964434135.1 uncultured Oscillospiraceae bacterium | reverse complement strand
CCAAAGCCGAATATGTACCAGTCGCTGCACACGACGGTCATCGGCTCACAGGGCATTCCGTTTGAGGTGCAGATCCGAACCTGGGAGATGCACCAGACGGCGGAATACGGCGTGGCCGCCCACTGGAAATACAAGCAGCACGCGGGTGAAGGCTCGGAAAAGGAATTTGAGTGGGTGCGCAGACTTCTGGAAAACCAGCAGGATGTCGAGGCCGATGATTACATCCACTCGCTCAAGGTCGATATGTTCGACGATGAGGTCTTCGTCTTCACGCCCAAGGGCAAGGTCATTTCCCTGCCCGCCGGGTCAACGCCCATCGACTTTGCCTACGCCATTCACTCGGCGGTCGGCAACTCCATGATCGGCGCGAAGGTCAACAACCGCATCGCCAGCTACGACGCGCCGCTGCACAACGGCGATATCGTCGAGATCCTGACATCCAAATCGGCCAAGGGACCCAGCCGCGACTGGCTGAGTATCTGCCAGTCGAACCAGGCGCGCATCAAGATCAAGCAGTGGTTCAAGCGCGAAAAACGCGAGGAAAACATCGTGCGCGGCAAATCGAGCTTCGATGCCGAGCTGCGGCACATCGGGGTCGACCCGGAACTGATCCAGAACGACGATATTTTGCCCATGGTTCTGAAGAAGGTCAGCTTCGACTGCCTCGAGGATATGTACGCGGCCATCGGCTACGGCGGTCTGACTGCGGCCAAGGCCGTCGGACGTGTGCGCGACGAGCTGACCCGCGCCACACGCACCCTCACGCCCAAACAGCTCATCCGGCAGCAGATCCCGGCTGTCAACGCCTCGGGCGTGATCGTCGAGGACATCGGCTCGTGCATGATAAAATTCAGCCGCTGCTGTACGCCTGTGCCGGGCGACGAGATCATCGGCTTCATCACCAAGGGCTACGGCGTTTCCGTTCACCGCAAAGACTGCCCGAACGCCAAAGCAGCTGCCGACCCCGGCCAGAGTGGCCGCTGGGTGCGTGTGACATGGGCACAGGCGCCCGACGCGGTCTTCACCACGTCGCTGGAGATCATGGCCGATGACCGCGACGGGCTGATGGTCGACCTGGCCACCATTCTGACCTCGCTGCGTCTGCGCACGAGCGAGATGAACGCGCGCTCCATCGGCGGGCATACGGCGCTGATCAACATCCGCTTCGGCGTACACAACCTGACGGAGCTGGAAAACGTGCAGACAAGACTGCGCGGCATCTCCGGTGTCCACAGTGTCGTGCGCGGCACGGAATGACGCGCCCTAAGACGGAAAGGAGACGTTCATGAAAGCAGTTGTTACACGCGTCGCTTCGGCGAGCGTTTGCATTGACGGCCAGCTCCACGGAAAGATCGGGCGCGGCCTGCTCATTTTACTCGGTGTCGGGCCGGAGGATACGCCCGCGCTGTGCCGCAAGCTGGCGCAGAAGATTCTGGCGCTGCGCATTTTCCGCGACGAAAACGACAAAATGAACCGCGCGCTGGCCGACGTCGGCGGCGAAGTGCTGGTCGTGAGCCAGTTCACGCTTTACGGGGATGTCAGCCACGGGCGGCGGCCAAGCTTTATCGGCGCAGCCGCGCCGGAGCTGGCCAACGCGCTCTACGAGCAGTTTCTGGCCGAGTGTACACAGCTGGGCTTTGCGCCGCAGCACGGCGAATTTGGCGCGGATATGCTCGTTGCGTCGGAAAATGACGGGCCGGTCACGCTCATCGTCGACACGGACGAGCTGAAATAAGGAGAACACATGAACATTCTGACGCTGACGCTGGGGCCGCTGGGCACCAATTGCTATCTGGTCTGGAACGAGGGCGCAAAACAGGCCGTCGTCATAGACCCCGCGGCCAAACCGCAGACGATCTGCGACGCGCTGCAAGCGCGTGGGCTGACGCTCGCGGCGATCTTGCTGACACACGCGCACTTTGACCACATCGGCGCGCTCAAACCCCTGCACGCCGCAACCGGCGCGCCCATCTATCTGGGCGAGGCCGACCGGGACGACCCGAGCAAGCTGTGCTACGACTATCTGACCTATACCGACCTGTGCCGCGACGGCGACGTGATCGAGGCCGCCGGGCTGCGCTTTTTGGTACACGCCACACCCGGCCACACGCCCGGCTCGGTGAGCTATCTGTGCGAAACGACGCTCTTTTCCGGCGATACGCTCTTTGCCGGTTCGTATGGCCGGACGGATTTCCCCGGCGGCAGCGGCGCGCAGCTGCTTTCGTCGCTGCGCAGACTCTCGGCGCTCGACGGTAAAACGCGCGTTCTGCCCGGACACGGGGAAGAGACGACCATCGAACAGGAACGCCGCGTCAACCCCGGAATGCGGGAGGCGATGCGCGGATGAAGCTGTACCTCAAAAACCATACCGAGCGCTACCCGGTCGAACAGCTGCAATTGCAGCTGTTCGCGCAGGAACCAAGCGAGTTCTGCACCGCACCGTTTACCGGTGACGGGACGGTATCGTCTCTTTCGCGCGGCGAAAAATACCTGACCGCGACGGCAAAAGTCACCTATCACGGCAAGACCGGCTTTGCAAAAAACCGCGTTTTGCTCACGCAGGCCGACGTGCGCGCGACGCGGCGCATTTTGCAGCGCAGCTACTATCTTGCCGCGGTGCAGGTGCTGCCCGCAGCGCCGCCGTGGGGCGCGCTGTCCG
>CAYSTN010000125.1:0-2768 GCA_964434135.1 uncultured Oscillospiraceae bacterium | reverse complement strand
GCGACGAGTGGTCGGGCGATATCGGCGTGGGCTGCAAGTATTTCTCGCAGGACGCAGTTGCCAAGCTCGCCCCTGCTGCCGGTATCACCCTTGCCGAGAGTCTGACTCCGGCCGAAAAGCTGAAAGCGGTGCAGAAGCTGGCAGAAAGCGGCAACCCCGGCGCGCTGGATATCTTCAAATCCATCGGCGTCTATCTTGCCCACACGCTTTGCCTGTACGAGCGGCTGTATGATATCCGCACCCTCATCGTGCTTGGCCGCGTGGCCTCCGGCGTGGGCGGCAATCTGATCGTCTCCGAGTGCCAGCGCGTGCTGGCCGAAGAATATCCCGCGATTGCAGCCAAGCTGCGTGTGATGCTGCCGGACGAAAATTTCCGCCGCGTTGGCCAGTCGATGGCAGCAGCCAGTCTGCCGGAGGTGTAAAATGCTCTATAAAAACGCAAATATTTTCACCGGCGATGGTTTTCAGCACGGTTCTTTCCGCGTCGAAAACGGAACATTCACAGAAATTCTGGACACTGTTCCGGTAGAAGACGGCATCGACCTGCAAAACCAGTTCGTCATTCCCGGCCTTGTGGACGTTCACAACCACGGCAACTCCGGCGCAGATTTCTCAGACGGAGATTATGAAGGGCTTGTCAAAATGGCGCGCTATCTCGCCGAAAACGGCGTGACGAGTTTTGCGCCCGCGTCGATGACGCTTCCGTATGCCGTGCTGGAAACGGCCTTCCGCAACGCCGCAGCGCTCCATCGCGAAGCGCCGGCCGGTCACGCTCGCTTGATGGGCATTCAGATGGAAGGTCCCTTTTTCTCCGAAAAGAAAAAAGGCGCGCAGAACGGCGCGTATCTAAAACTGCCCGATTTTGAAGCGTTCCAGACGCTGTTTGCTGCGTCCGAAGGGCTTCTTCGCATTGTAGACGTGGCCGCTGAACTGGATGGCGCAGTCGAATTTACCGAACAGGCAGCCAGGCTCTGCACGGTTTCCATTGCGCACACGGACTGCGCCTATGAAGATGCGAAGAACGTCTTTCAAGCAGGGGCGCGCCACCTGACGCACCTGTATAATGCTATGCCGTCCATCCACCACCGCAAGCCCGGTCCGATCGGCGCGGCTTCCGAGCGTGAGGATGTCATTGCAGAGCTGATCTGCGACGGTCAGCACATCCACGAAAGCGCCGTCCGTATGGCGTTCAAGCTGTTCCCGAACCGCATCTGCCTTGTCTCCGACGCGCTGCGCTGCTGCGGAATGCCCGACGGACAGTACACGCTTGGCGGGCTGGATATCTGGCTCAAGGGCGGCGTTGCCAGGCTGGCCGACGGTACGCTGGCAGGTTCTGCGACCAATCTCTATGACTGCATGAGAAAAGCAGTCGAATTTGGCATCCCGAAAGAGCAGGCCATCCGCTCCGCCACGATCATTCCGGCGCGGCAGCTTGGCCGCAAAGCTGAGATCGGCTCGATTGAGCCCGGCAAGCTTGCCGACTTTGTGGTCTGCGACGAAGCACTGACGCGCAAGGCCGTCTACCTCAGCGGCACACCCCTCGCATAACCCCTCTGACGCACCGCCCCCTACCGTTTTCCCGTCGTGCGTTGTAGGGGCGGACACCTCTGCCCGCCCGAAATACTTCCATTTTCCACCGCGTCTAACACGACGCATCGCACCCCCCACCTTGTCTCTCCCGCTGCCAGAGCCAAGGGTGGGTGAACACAAAGCGTATCGGTTCGTACAACGAAAACGGCGGGGCGCATAACCATGCGCCCCGCCGCCTTATTCTCTTTTTACAGCATCGTCAAAATCGCTTTCAGATCCGGCAGCAGATACTCCGGCTGCGCCTGTTCGCGCAGCAGCTGCGCCGGGAAGCTGGTCGCAAGACCGATGGCCTCGATCCCCGCCGCGTGTGCCGCGCGGATACCGCTCGGCGCATCCTCAACCACGATGCACTGCGCCGGTTCCAGTCCCAGACTGGCCGCACCGGTCAGATAGATCTCCGGGTCGGGCTTGGGGTTGCGGATGTCCGTGCCGGTGATGAGCCGGTCGAACAGCTCCGGCTCTGCGCCGATCGCGCCCAGATTCATCAAAACCTTGATCCGGTCTGCCGACGAACACACCGCCAGCCGGTAGCCCTTTTCACGCAGCGTGTGCAGCACGTCCAACACGCCCTCGGGGATGTTGGCCTCCTGCTTGACGTGTTCGCCGTAGCACTGATACAGATACTCCTTCATCTCCGTCCGGTACGCAACGCCGTATTTCTCCGCCACACCGCCGACATAGCGGTTTTCGCCGCAGCCGACGAACTCGGCAAAGTCGCTCTCTTTCGCCTCGATGCCATAGTGTCTGAGCGCGCGAACGCCGGTCTTGGCCATGTATTCTTCCGAATCGATCAGGACGCCGTCCATATCGAACAAAACTGCTTTCCAGCGCATAGCTTTCTCCTTTTGCTTTGTATGATAAGAAAATGGCCGCCAAAACTGGCGGCCATCGGCTTGTGCGTGATTTACAGAGCCTTCTTGGCGGTCTCGACGAGGACCTTGAACGCCTCGGGATCGGCGATGGCCAGCTCGCTCAGAGCCTTGCGGTTCATCTCGATGCCGGACTTCTTCAGACCGTAGATGAAACGGCTGTAGTTGATGCCGTAGGGAGCGACCGCCGCAGAGATGCGGGAGATCCACAGCTGACGGAAATCTCTCTTCTTCAGCTTGCGGCTGACATACGAATATACGCCGGACTTTGCAACGGCCTGCTTGGCCATCTTAAAGTGACGGGACTTG
>CAYSTN010000124.1:0-2774 GCA_964434135.1 uncultured Oscillospiraceae bacterium | reverse complement strand
TTGTTATAGTTCATAGCCCTACCTCCTGTAAGCTCATGATTCCTTGATCCATAAGGCCGGGGAAGCCGTTTTGCCTCAGCGCCTCAAACAGCACGATCCCGACCGAATTTGCCAAATTCAAACTGCGCGCCTGCGGCTTCATGGGGATGCGCACGCAGCGGTCATAATATTTCTGCCGCAATTCCTCCGGCAGACCGGCCGTCTCCTTGCCGAACAGCAGCGCGGTATTCTCGCCAAAGCTTGCTTCGGCATAGCTGTGCGGGGCCTTGGTCGTCAAAAGCCACAGATTCGCGTCGCCGTTTTTGGCGAAATACTCGTCGATGTTCTCATACACCGACACATCCACCAGATGCCAGTAGTCAAGACCGGCGCGCTTGACCGCCGCGTCCGAGATGTCAAAGCCCAGCGGCTTTATCAGATGCAAACGGGCGCCGGTTGCCGCACAAGTCCTCGCGATGGCACCGGTGTTCTGTGGAATCTCTGGTTCAAACAAAACAATATCAAACATAAACAGTCAAAAATCCTCTGCTTCCCACTTTTCTTCTATTATATCCTATTTCACCGGTAAATCAAGCGAAAAATTAAGAAAAACGCCTTGTTTTCCTGAATTTGAATCACTATAATGTACGGGAGGTGATTTCGTGAACGTTTTATATATTGTTGTGCCCTGCTACAACGAGGTCGATTGCCTGCCGCAGACCGCGCCGGTATTCCTCAAAAAGCTCCAAGAGCTGATCGAACGCGGCAAGATCGACCCGCAAAGCCGCGTTTTGCTGGTAAACGACGGCTCGTCGGACGGCACATGGGAGCTGATAAGATCGCTGCATGAGAGCGATGAGCATTTCGCCGGCCTGTCACTCCGCCCCAACCGCGGCCACCAGAACGCCGCGATGGCGGGTCTGATGGAAGCGCGCGAGCGGGCGGATGCGGCCATCACCATCGACTGCGACCTGCAGGATGACATCCACGCCATCGACGAGATGGTGGATAAGTATTTAAATGGTGCGCATATCGTGTGCGGCGTGCGCAACAGCCGCGCCACGGATACCTTTTTTAAACGATTTACCGCGCGCGCGTATTACGCACTGATGAATCTGTTCGGTGCGCGTCTGGTGTTCGACCATGCGGATTTCCGGCTGATGGACCGCGAGGCGCTCGACCGGCTCGCGCTTTATCATGGCGAGGACCCGTTTCTGCGCGGGCTTGCTACGCGGCTGGGTCTGCCGCTTGAAAAGGTGGTGTATGACCGCGCGGCGCGGGAGCTTGGCGAGAGCAAATACACGCTGAAAAAAATGCTGAAGCTTGCCGCGACCGGCTTCGCCTGCGGGCGCAAAAAGCCGGAAAACACGCCAAGACCGGCCGATCTGCACATCGTTGAGCGGCTTTTCTAGTCAAAATGCACAAGGGCGCTCCCTATGGGGGGTGCCCTTTATATTTTTTTGCCAAAACTCAAAAATATTCATAATATACTGCATAAACGCTTGTTTATTCACTTTTTTGCGAATATAATTCAGCCATAAACAAAAAAACAAACGACTTTGAAGGAGAACCGAAAACAATGAAAAAGATCATCGCTCTGCTGCTTGCCGCGATCATGATGCTGGCCCTGTGCGCTGGCTGCGGCACCACCAAGGAAGAACCCGCTGCTGAGACCGTGAAGGAAGAGCCTGCGGAAGAGACCACCACCGCCGCCGCCGCGGAAGAGACCGAGGCCGAGCCTGCTGAGACCGAAGAGGCTACCGCCGCGATCACCACCGTGACCGAAGGCAAGCTGACCGTGGCCACCAGCCCCGACTTCGCTCCCTATGAGTTCTACGCCATTGATGAAAACGGCGAACCCGTGCTGGCCGGCTTCGATATGGGTCTTGCCCAGTACATCGCCGATTACCTCGGCCTTGAGCTTGAAGTTGTCCCCATGGACTTCGATGGCGTCCTGGCTGAGCTGGCCAACGGCTCCGTTGACCTTGGCATGGCTGGTCTGTCCCCCGATCCCGACCGTGAGGATGCCATGGACTTCTCCGACATCTACTACGAAGGCGGCCAGAGCTTCGTGTGCACCACCGCCAACGCCGACCAGTTCACCGCGCTGGCCGATGCCAACAACCCCGAGTACTCCATCGGCGCGCAGAACGGCTCCATCCAGTATGATCTGGCCATGGAGAACACCCCCGATGCCGATGTCGTCGCGCTGACCAAGGTTACCGACATCATTGCTGAGCTCGTCGGCGGCAAGCTTGACGGCGCGTTCATCGAGACCGTCGTGGCCGAGAGCTATGCCAAGAACTACCCCGAGCTGTTCGTGGCCTTCGATGTGCCCTATGATGTGGAAGGCTCCGCTGTTGGCGTTGCCAAGGGCAACGAGGCACTGCTCGCCGGCGTGAACGAGGCCATTGCCGCCGCTCTGGCGGACGGCTCCATGGACGGCTTCGTGGCCGAAGCCAACGCCAAGGCCGAGGGCAATGTCTACGAAGGTCTGCTGGAGAACTTCGAGGGCTAAGCTGCCCGGAACGACCGCAAAGCTTCCTCCCCGCATAACGGGGAGGACTTTGCCTGTTTTACGAAAGGAAAATTGCCTATGCTGTCCGTATCCGGTTTTGAAAAAACCTTTCAATATATGACCCTGTTCTGGCAGGGCGCGGTTTGCACGGTGTCGCTTTCGGCGCTCACGGTCGTGTTCGGCTTCATTCTGGCGCTGCTGCTGGCGCTGTGCCGTTTGGGGAAGGTGAAGGTGCTCAATATCCTTGCGAGCATCTATGTGGAGATCTTCCGCGCCA
>CAYSTN010000123.1:0-2864 GCA_964434135.1 uncultured Oscillospiraceae bacterium | reverse complement strand
TCTTCCATATCTTTTCTCTTGCGAGAGAAAAGATATGGCCTGCGGAGCAAGGACAAGGTTGCAAATTTGCGACGCAGTATCGGCGGGACACACGGGTCCCGCCTACAGGTGCGGAGAAAAACCAAAGGCGCAGAGCAAACCGCAAGTGCGCAAAACCCTCTCAGGCGGCTGCGGTGACAGCGATGCCAGAGGGAGAGCCAAGGGGCGCGGTGGAACGCAGCGGGTGCGGAGGAGATTTGTAACAACGGGTCGATGTGGGCATCGACCCCTACAAGGCGCTTCAAAAACAGGGGATTTTTTGGGCGGACAGAGTCGTCCGCCCCTACAACACTATACGGATAATTCCCAGAGGCGGAGAAACAGCCCTCTCAGGCGGCTGCGCCGCCAGCTCTCCCAGAGGGAGAGCCAAGGGGTGCAGTGCGCCGTGTTAGGCGCGGTGCAAATGAGGAAATTCCGGGCGGACAGAGGCGTCCGCCCCTACAACGTTCTACGGGAACGCGATGGGCGCGGAGAAAACGCGCCGGGCGGTTGGAAAGGCAATCATAAAAAACGTGGGGCGTATCGGGATCGATACGCCCCACGGGCTGTTTTTCGGGCAGTGCCCGGCGGGCGCTGCTGTTTGGATTGGAAAACGCTTTACACGCGCTGACCCATTTCGTAGGCCTCGCGCAGGGCGGGCTTTTGCCGAATCTCGCCCTTTTCATACGCGCCCATGCCGCAGATCACGCCCATCTCCCGCGCGCCCTCGACGCAGTCGGCGTAGCCCCGGAAACACGCAAGCGTCGTTTCCGCAGAGGCCAGCGCTTCGTCGGCGGCGGTGACGATGTAATAAAACTCCTTGTCATGTACCTCAGTCCAGCGCGCGACCGTGCGGTCGATGAGCGCTTTGAGCTGTGCGTCGATGGAGTAGAAATACACAGGACTCGCCAGCACCAGCACGTCTGCGTCGATCATCTTTTGCAACACCTGCGCCATATCGTCATCGATGGCGCACTTGCCGGTCTTTTTACAGGCGTAGCAGCCACGGCAATAGCCGATCTTCAGCTCGGCCACGCGCAGCTTTTCGACCGCGTGACCGGCCTGCTGCGCGCCGCGCGCAAACTCGTCACACAGCAGGTCGGAATTGCCGCCCCTGCGCGGGCTGCCGGACAGGATCAGAACGTTCTTTTTCATGGTAAGCGCCTCCGTTTATCTGGTTTTCTTTTACCATATAACCGCAAGGCCGGGTTGTCAAGCCCTATGTTCACACACGGCTCATGCTTGCAGACCGAACAGCGCGTTTTTGAACGCTTGCAGCAGCTCCAGCGCCCGGAATTTGACCGTGTAGCCGCCCTGTTGCGTCATGAGGTCAATTTCCGCCGCGCTGAAACCGCCCGCCGCCGCAGCCTGTTCGAGATCGTCGCCCGTTGCCGCCACGCAAAGCGCCGGGAAGATCACACACCACCAGTTGTGTCCCGCGCCCTGTCCGATCGTCACGCGCAAAGACGGGTACACGCCCGCAGGCAGCGAAAACGTCTCATACGCGCGCGTGGGAAACAGCTCTCTGCGCAGACTGACCGCGGCCGTCTCGGCGCAGCCCTGCCGCCGCAGCACCGCGTTTGCCGCCGCTTCGATCTCGCCCAGCCCCTGCGCCACGGCCTGTACCGGGTCCTGTGAACCGCGACTGAGCTGCTCTGCCTTGGCCAGAACCGCGTCGCGCACACACAGTTTGATGGCCTGATCGCGTTTGCTGTCCGAGGACGCGACCACGTGCAGGCGCAGGAGTTTGTCCGCCAGGCGCTGCTGCTGCGCTTGCAGAAGCGTACACAGGCTCAATGTAAGTACCACAGCGCCCAGCAGCGCCAGAACGCCCATTCGTTTTTTCATAAAAAACACCGCCCAACTGTATCGTTACGAACAGTTTAGACGGTGTTTTCGCGTTTTATACGGTTTTTGCGAGGAAAACCTGGCTGTATTTGTCTTTGAGCATGGTACACGCAACCGTGGCATACTCGAACGAGTCGAAGATGCCGAAGACCGCCGAGCCGGAGCCGGTCATCTGCGCGCCGTAAGCGCCGTAGGTGTAGAGCATGGAGCGGATGAAGTTGATGTCAAAATGCTCCTGCATCACGACCGGTTCAAAGACGTTGCACAGACTGCCGCCGATGCCCAGCAGCTCGCCTTTTTGCAAATTCGCCTGCATGGCGCGGTGGTCAGGGCGCTTTTCGATGAAGCTCTCGTCCAGCTTGCGGTACAGCTGCGCCGTTGAGACGGAGAAATCCGGCTTGCACACGACGAAAAACAGTTCCGGCGCGTCGGGGAGTTTGGTCAGCAGCTCGCCTCTGCCCTCGACCAGCGCCGTGCCGCCCAGCACGCAGAACGGCACGTCCGAGCCGACCTGCGCACCGACTTCGCACAGAGCCGGGATGGAGAGCGGATGGTCATACGCACGGTTGAGCGCGCGCAGCACCGCCGCCGCGTCCGCGCTGCCGCCGCCAAGTCCGGCTTGCATCGGGATGCGTTTGTTGATAAACACCTCCAGGCCCTCCGGCCGCAGGCCGGCTCGCACATAGAACGCCTCTGCGGCGCGCCAAGCGAGGTTCTCCCGGTCTTGCGGCAGACCACAGGTGACAAGCTCCGGCTGCGTGTTTTCGTCGGCATCGGGCGGCAGGACTTCGCGGTAGCAATGCAGCTGCCAGCCCTCGCCGCCAAGCGTGAGCTGCACGTCGTCGTGCAGGGAGATGGTCTGCATGATGGACTTGATGTTGTGGTAGCCGTCTTCGCGGCGGTCAAGCACGTCCAGCGTCAGATTGAGCTTTGCGAATGCGCCCTCGGAAATTGTTCTCATGCCTTGATCTTTCTGCCCTCGAGATAGTAGCGCTTTT
>CAYSTN010000122.1:0-2887 GCA_964434135.1 uncultured Oscillospiraceae bacterium | reverse complement strand
ATCAGGAGGACTCCCCTATGCAGCAGTTTGATTTGATCGTCCTTGGCGGCGGCCCGGGCGGCTATCTGTGCGCCGAACGCGCAGGACAGGCCGGACTGCGTCCGGCGCTCATCGAAAAACGCGCCCTCGGCGGCACGTGCCTGAACGAGGGCTGCATCCCGACCAAGAGCCTGCTCTACTGCGCCAAACAGTATCAGTCCGCCCTGCACGGCGCAGACTATGGCGTGACGGCAGAAAACGTCGCGTTCGATCACGCAAAGGTCGTCGCGCGCAAAGACGGCGTGGTCAAAACGCTCGTGCGCGGTGTCGGCGCGGCCATGAAAGCCAGCGGCGTAACCGTCTTTCAGGCCGAAGGCCGCATCCTCGGCAAGAGCGCCGACGGCCTGTTTTCCGTTGCGGCGGGCGAGCAGACGCTCACCGCGCCCCGGCTCGTCATCGCTACCGGCTCGACCGCCTTCGTCCCGCCCATCACCGGCGCGCAGGAGGCGCTCACGTCCGGCTTTGCCATGACCAACCGTGAGATTCTTTCGCTGCGCGAGCAGCCGAAGACCCTCGTGTGCATCGGCGGCGGCGTGATCGGGCTGGAAATGGCCTGCTATTTTGCGGCCATCGGCACGAAAGTCACCGTAGTCGAGCTGCTGCCGAAAATCGCCGGCAGCACCGACCCCGAGATCTGCGACGTACTGATGAAGACCTACCGCAAGCAGGGCATGGACTTCTGTCTCAATGCGCGCGTCGAGGCCATCACGCAAACCAGCGTCATCTATTCCGATGCTGCCGGGCAGCATGAGCTGCCGTGTGACCGGGTGCTGCTCTCGTCGGGTCGCCGGGCGAATGTCGCGGGTATCAATGCCGAGGTGCTGGGGCTGACGCTCGAGCGCGGCGCGCTCGTCACCGACGAACACCTGCGCACCAATGTCCCCGGCGTCTGGGCCATCGGTGACTGCAACGGCAAGCTGATGCTTGCGCACACGGCCTATCGTGAGGCTGAAGTCGCGGTGAACGATATGCTGGGCAAAAAAGACCGGATTGACTATTCCATCATCCCGTCCGTCATCTACACCACGCCGGAAGTCGCCAGCGTCGGCGAGACGGAACAGAGCGCAAAGGAAAAGGGTCTGGACGTGCAGATTGTCAAGGCGCCCATGGCGCTCTCCGGCCGCTATCTGGCCGAAGACCCCAAGGGAACCGGCTTCTGCAAGCTGCTCTACGACCGGAAAAACCGCTGCGTGGTGGGTGTCCATCTTGTCGGCTCTTACGCCTCGGAGATCATCTACGGCGCAGCTATGATGGTGCAGTCCAAACTTCCGCTGCAGCATCTGGACAAGATCGTCTTCCCGCACCCGACGGTCGGCGAAGTCGTGCGCGAAGCGCTGTTCATGCTCTAAGCGCAAAACACCGTGCATTTTCTCCTGGCCGGGAGCGAAACGCTCCCGGCGTTTTTTCTTTCTTTTGGAATTTATCGTGGTGCAGAAGAAAATTGCGCCACAGCGCAAGTTTACAATTGATTTTGAGAGGGCACTGTGGTATGATAAACGAAATTTTTGTGCAAAACTGATGCACAAACGGGGTGGACATCCCGAAAAATACGGGTACAGGAGGTATTCATATGAAGTTGTCCAGTAAAGCTCTTGCTTGCGGCGAATCTCCCATGCGAAAATTTCACCCTTACGCAGTGGCAGCAGCGGCAGCCGGCAAGAAGATCTATCATCTGAATATCGGCCAGCCCGACATCCATACGCCCGACGCGCTCTACACCGCCATCCACGACTTCCGCACGCCGGTGCTGGCGTACGAAGCCTCGCCCGGTATGCCCGCGCTCATCGAGGCCATCCGCCGCTATTACGACCATGTCGGCGTGTCGCTCGCGCCCGAAGATATCCTCATCACCACCGGCGGCAGCGAAGCGTTGCAGATCACGGCCAACTGCCTGTTTGACGAGGGTGACGAGGTCATCATCCCCGAGCCGTTCTATCCCAACTACCACACCTTCATCACCACCGCCGGCGCGGTCATCCATCCGCTGCACACCTCGCCGGAAGAGGGCTATTTCTACGCTGACCGTGCGCGCATCGAAGCGTGTATCACGCCGAAGACCCGCGCCATCATGATTACCAACCCCGGCAACCCCACGGGCACGTGCCTGACGCAGGAGCAGATGCAGATGCTGCTCGACGTGGCGGTGGAGCATGATCTGTATCTGGTCGCGGACGAGGTCTACCGCGAGTTCACCTACGACGGCGAACCGCTGCACTCGTTCGGGAAATTCGACTACGGTCAGGAAAACCTGATCCTCATCGACTCCGTTTCCAAGCGTTTTTCGGCCTGCGGCGCGCGTATCGGCTGCGTCATCAGCCGCAACCGCGCGTTCATGGCCAACGCCCTGAAATACTGCCAGGCGCGGCTGTCCGTCGCCACGCTCGACCAGCTGGCCGCCACGGCTCTGTACTCGGTCGGTCCGGAGTATTTCGAGCAGGTGCGGCAGGAGTATAAGCGCCGCCGCGACACCGTCGTGCGCAAGCTGCATGAGATCCCCGGAGTTATCTGTGAATGCCCGCGCGGTGCGTTTTATCTGATGGCCGCCTTGCCGGTCGACAACGCAGAAGACTTCCAGGTCTGGCTCTTGCAGGAATTTGAAGACCACGGCGATACCGTCATGTTCTCCGCCGGTGAGTCGTTCTACGCCACGCCGGGCAAGGGGCGCAACGAAATTCGTATCGCCTACGTTCTGAAACAGGAAGACCTCGAACGCGCCATGGATCTTCTGGCGCTCGGCATCCGCAAATACAACGAAACGCACAAATAAAGCCTGAAAAATGCAACAGGAGCGGCAAAAGCCGCTCCTGTTTTTATGTTTGGATACGTGTGCCGCGCTCAGCAGCCGCAG
>CAYSTN010000121.1:0-2964 GCA_964434135.1 uncultured Oscillospiraceae bacterium | reverse complement strand
AAGACTTCGTCGCCGTACAGCGTCTGCGAGCCGACAATGAACCAGAATTTGTATTCATTCATTTTTACATCCTCCATTGCTTCAAAACAGTGCAAGGAATCTTTGCTGTGTACAAATATACTCTAGTAGCATTTCAACAAATCAAAACTCTCCCTCTTTTACAAATCTCCACTCCTGGCAACCATATCCAGTTACACCCCACTGACCAATCGCTGCACCATCTGTTGTAAGGTTATCTGCAACTTCAAGATACAATAACGATGTTGTCATAAGAAAAGACTGGCATTCCATTCTCCCAGATGATACGCATCAGGAACGTGTGCCGGTTTGGATCATACAGCGGGTCACCGGTGATCGTTTCATACGTTCTGGCGTGAAACGCCATATAAGTCTGCCCATCTTCTGTCTGGAAGAAGCAGTTGTGTCCCGGGCCGAAGAAGCCGCGTGCGGCATCCGTTTTCAATACCGGTTCGCGTGATTTCTTCCACGATGCAGGATCCAACAGATCGGCATCCGCATCCGCCCACAAAAGGCCCATACAGTAGCACGCGCCTGTCGCGCTGGCTGAGAACGTAAGAAACACCTTTCCGTCGTGCGCCAAAAAGGCAGGGCCTTCGTTCACCCAAAAATCAACTCGTTCCCAGTCGTAATCAGGCGAAGACAAAAGTACCTGCTGGCTTTTCAGCTGCGACGCGGATTCCAGTTCCGCAATGTAAAGGTTAGAAATCTTCTGGCCGACGCTGACCTTTTCAGCCCACACCGCATAACGCCTTCCATTATGGCAGAAGGTCGTCATATCGAGTGAGAAATCCTGAAACGTATACGCATCGGCAGGCTTTGGCATCCCCAGCTCAACCCAGCTCCCTGTCAATGGATCTGCATCCTGACAGCGCAGGACATAGGGACGAAGCGCCCAGATATCGTCTGTCCGACTGGCTGCAAAGAAAAGATACCACGCATTATCGATCCGGTGCAGCTCTGGTGCCCAGATGTGCTGGCTCATTTCTCCGGCTGTATGCCGCGTCCAAATCGTGTGTTCCGGCGCATCCGCCAACCCCATTAGTGACTCTGACGCACGCAATACGATCCGGTCATAAGAGGGAACGGAGGCGGTAAAATAGCATCTGTTTTCTGCGTATGTGATATAGGGATCTGCGCGCTGCATAATAAATGGCATATTTTGCATTCTTTTACTGCCTATTTTGATAAATATCCTCTCCTTTCCACAATGAACACGAGTACGCATCAGCATATTCATGATACATCGTCTCGTTTCTCCTGTCAATCCGATTGTTCGGCCTGTGCATTCTGAACATATGTAGAAAATTAATCCTCTTTTTTGTTGACATTCACAACAAATTTGAGATTGACTTTTTGCATTCAAATTGTTATCCTGTTTTTGTAGGTTACACGAGTACGCAACGATTATCAGGAATCCGTGTACATTCAATTTGCCCCCGCGAACAATGAAAGGAGTCGCTATCATGAAAAAACTTATTTGTCTGCTTCTTGCCTGCGTTATGCTTTTCACGCTTGTCGCGTGCGCAGCAAGTACCCCTGCCGCGTCGGACTCGACACCTGCAAAGGCAGATGCCCCCGCCGCTGATTCCAGTTCCAGCGCCGAACCCACCTCCCCGTCAGAAGACGAACCTGCCGCAGAAGAAGGCTACGACCCCATCACCATCCAGTTCTGGAACAGCTTCACTGGTGCAGACGGTGATCTTCTCGTTGAGCTTGTTGACAAATTCAACGCCGAAAACAAGTACAACATCACAGTTGAGATGGATATCTCCGCCAGCTTTACCGAGCAGTTGTCTGCTGCGCTTGCGGGCGGCACCGGCCCCGCGATGGTTCTCTTTGCAACACCTTTCCGCTTCCAGTATGGCGAGTATCTTCAGGATATGAGCGATATCTTTGAAAAAACCGACCTGAAGAAAGATGATTTCATCGGTTCTTACCTCGACTACTGCTCCGAAGGCGATGCCATGTACCTGCTTCCTTTCCAGATCGTTGGATATTATCTGTACTGGAACAAGGATCTGTTCACCGCAGCCGGTCTCGACCCCGAATCTCCCCCCACGAACTGGGACGAGTGGCAGGCTTACGCGGAAGCAATTACCGATGAAAGCCAGAATATCTATGGTTCCGGCATTTCCTACAGCTACAATTATCAGATCGCGCACATCATTCAGCGCTTTGGTGGCCTTGCGGTAACCAAGGATTCGAATGGTAAGTGGGCCGCCAACTTTGCCGGAAACGAAGGCTACGCCAAGTTCCTGCAAATGTATAAGGACATGGTCGACAACGGCTACAACCCGCTGGAGGCTGATACCGATTCCATGACAGCGGCCGGTCAGATCGGCATGACGGTAGGCGGCCCGTGGGTCACCTATGGTCTTGACGCAGGCGGTGTCAACTATGGTATCTCGCCGATCCCGAACGGCCTTGCCGGTGACATGAACTCCGTTGAGGTTCTTGGCTTTGCCGTAACGACCGTTGCCAGCGAGGAAGAAAAGCTCGCTGCCTATCGCTTCATGGAGTGGTGGAACACCGCCGATGAAACCGGCTCCTCGCCCGCGCTTACTTGGTCTGTGTCCAACGGCTTCCCCGGATACACCTATTCCCTGCTCGATAACGCGGAATATCAGTCCAGCGCCAAGCTCTCTGCGATGTCCGGTGCAAATCCCGATGCTCCGACTGACTTCCTTGTCGATTCCAGCTTTGCCGGTCTCACCCCGATCATCAGTGACGTCATTCCCGCGCTGATCAACGCGGTCGCGTTTGACGGCTCGAGCATTGAAGACGCGCTTGCTGCCGCGCAGAGCGCAGCAGACGCCATCGTTGCCGAGTATAATTAATCTATTCGTCCCCTTTTCATCCATCCGTTTCGTCAATACGCGGCGGCTTTCGCCGCCGCGTATTCCCCTTTTCAGGAGGTAGCATATGCCACTGCACAAACGCGTT
>CAYSTN010000120.1:0-3092 GCA_964434135.1 uncultured Oscillospiraceae bacterium | reverse complement strand
CAGAACTTTTTCTTTGGCAAGCTCGGAGGTATAGGGGTAGGAAAAGAAGTGGATGCACTCGATCTCCACGCCGCGCTTGGCGATCATATAGCCCGCGACGGGCGAGTCGATGCCGCCGGAGAGCAGGACAGCCGCTCTGCCGCCCGTACCGGTGGGCAGACCGCCTGCGCCGGGTACGGACGGGCCGTGGACGTAGGCTGCACTCTCGCGCACCTCGACGTTGACGATGTAGTCCGGGTTGTGGACATCGACCGCGACGTGGGGGAACGCTTCGGCAAGCCGTCCGCCAATGTCCTGCGAGATCTGGATGGAGTTGAGCGCAAAGCGCTTGTCCGAACGCTTCGACTCGACCTTAAAGCTCTTGGCCATGGACAGCTCATCGCCGAGATAGTCCACCACGGCGGCAAAAATTGCATCCAGCTCTTTTTCACACGCGCGGCAGCGGCAGCGCTGCGCCACGCCGAAGATCGTCCCACACGCTTCCCATGCACCGTCGAGATCACACGCATCGTTCAGCGGTTCGACGTAGAGCGTCGACTGTACGATGGAGATTTTAAACGCACCGAAGGCCGCCATGCGGCGGCGGGTCACGGTTTTGAGCTTGTCTTCAAAAACACGGCGGTTCTGCCCTTTGAGGACGATCTCGCCCAGCTTGAGTAAAAACAGTTCTTTCATGCTATGCTTCCTATTCTAAAAATTGTTTTGTATCAGTTGACGGCGCTTTCACTGCCGAGCCGGAAAGAGCGGTACTGCACGGCCTCGGCGATATGCTCCGGCTGGATCTGTTCGCTTCCGGCCAGGTCGGCGATGGTGCGCGCGACCTTTAAAACGCGGTCGTAGCTGCGCGCCGTCATGCCCAGCGCGTCGAACGCCTGCCGCATGAGCGTGGTACACGCCTCGTCGAGCTTGCAGAACGTGCGCAGCTCGGACGGCTGCATATAGGCGTTGCAGCGCGTGGCGCTGCCGGTGTAGCGGGCACTCTGCACGGCGCGCGCGGCATCGACGCGGGCTTTGACCGCCGCGGACGGCTCTGCCTCGGCGCGGCTGCGCAGCTCTTCAAATTTGACCGACTGCACCTCGACGATCATATCCACCCGGTCGAGCATCGGCCCGGACAGGCGCGATAAATACCGGTCGACCGCCGCCTGTGAACAGCTGCACCGTCCGCTGGGGTCACCGTACCAGCCGCACGGGCAGGGGTTCATCGCGCACACGAGCATAAACTCGCACGGGAACGTCTGCGAACCCTGCACCCGGGAGATGGTCACGCGGCCGTCTTCAAGCGGCTGGCGCATGGCCTCGATGGTGTCACGGCGAAATTCCGGCAGCTCATCCAAAAACAGGACACCCTTGTGTGCCAGAGAGATCTCGCCCGGGCGCACATACGTACCGCCGCCGGCCAGCGCAGCAGCCGAGACGGTATGGTGCGGCGAACGGAACGGACGCGCGGCGATGAGCGGATGCTCCGGCGAGAGAAGACCCAGCACGGAATAGACCTTGGTGACTTCAAGCTGTTCCTGCCGCTCCATGTCCGGCAGGATGGACGGCAGGCGCTTGGAAAGCATACTCTTGCCCGAACCCGGAGGGCCGACCAGAAGGATATTATGCCCGCCTGCTGCCGCGATTTCCAGCGCGCGCTTGGCGTTTTCCTGCCCCTTGACATCCTTGAAGTCGAGAAGCTGCGGCGTAAGCTGCTGTGGCTGCCACGGCTCGGCAGCGGCCAGAGGTGCTTCGCCGGACAGATGCCGCGCCAGCTGCTGTACCGTCTCGATGCCGTAGACGGTCAAGCCCTCGGCCAGCGTGGCCTCGCGCGCGTTGGCCTGTGGGACGTAAAGCTCCTCGTAGCCCAGCGCTTTGGCCGCAAGCGCCATGGGCAAAATACCCGGCACACTGCGCAGCGCGCCTTCCAGACTCAGCTCGCCGAGAAACGCGGCCTTTTTCTTCGGCAGCCGCACCTGTTCCGAGGCGGCGAGGATACCAAGCAGGATCGGCAGGTCATAGAGTGTGCCGGATTTTTTTGTCCCCGCCGGGGCAAGATTAACAATGATCCGGCTGACCGGAAAGCGGAAGCCGCAATTTTTGATCGCAGCGCGAACACGTTCGCGCGCTTCTTTGACCGACGCGTCGGGCAGACCGACCAGCTCAAAGGCCGGAAGTCCCGTGCCGATGTAGCATTCTGCCTGCACTTCGTAGCCGTCGATGCCCGAAAGCCCCAGCGCGTATACCTTGCTCAGCATCTGCATCCCTCCTGACTTTGCGGCTATTATACCGCATTCCACGGCAAAAACCAACTGCTTTTTACAAAACCGGCTGTGCAAAGCGGGAAAAATTTCAAAAGATTTTCGTCTGCGGCAAAAAAACGGCATGGTTCGCGCAAATTTGATTGCCATTGACAGAAAAATGTGATATAGTCAAGATGCATGATTATGTAATTACTTTTAGGAGGTAATTGTTTTGGTTCGTAAATTCAAAACCATGGACGGCAACAATGCCGCGGCTCATGTATCCTACGCATACACCGAAGTCGCCGGTATTTATCCCATCACGCCGTCCTCGCCGATGGCGGACTTTGTCGACCAGTGGTCTGCCGCCGGTCTGAAGAACATCTTCGGCACGCGCGTCAAGGTCGCTGAGATGCAGTCCGAGGCCGGCGCTTCCGGTACGGTTCACGGCTCGCTGGGCGCAGGCGCTCTGACGACCACCTACACCGCATCGCAGGGTCTTCTGCTGATGATCCCGAATATGTACAAGATCGCCGCCGAGCAGCTGCCGTGCGTGTTCCACGTTTCGGCCCGTACCGTCTCGACCCATGCGCTCAACATCTTCGGTGACCATTCCGACGTTATGGCCTGCCGCCAGACCGGCTTCGCCATGCTCTGCGAGACTAACCCGCAGGAAGTCATGGATCTGTCTCCCGTGGCGCATCTGGCTGCCATCGAGGGCAAAGTCCCGTTCCTGAACTTCTTTGACGGCTTCCGTACCTCCCACGAGATCCAGAAGGTCGCCGTTTGGGACTTCGCCGACCTCAAGGAAATGTGCAACATGGACGCGGTCGAGGACTTCCGCCGTCACTCGCTCAATCAGGAGCATCC
>CAYSTN010000119.1:0-3226 GCA_964434135.1 uncultured Oscillospiraceae bacterium | reverse complement strand
TGCATCCGACCAAGTACGGCGAAGAACTCGTCAAGAAGATGCAGAAGTCCGGCGCGAAGGCGTTCCTGGTCAACACCGGCTGGAACGGCACGGGCAAGCGTATCTCCATCAAGGATACCCGCGGCATCATTGACGCGATCCTCGACGGCTCGATTCTCAAGGCCGAGACGAAGACCATCCCGTTCTTCAACCTCGAAGTGCCGACCGCGCTGCCCGGCGTGGACTCCGGCATCCTCGACCCGCGCGACACCTACGCCGATGCGGCGCAGTGGGACGAGAAGGCCAAGGATCTGGCAGCCCGCTTCCAGAAGAACTTTGTCAAGTACACCGGCAACGACGCGGGCAAGGCTCTCGTTCCCGCAGGCCCGCAGCTGTAAGGCACACGCACCTGACAAAATTTTAACAGCGGCTTGATTTTACTTTCAGCCGCAAGTCGGATATACTGAAGAAAAAGACACTGCGCCGCAGTCCGCTGCGGTCTGCGGCGCGGCGCGCTTCCTCCGTATGTCCGGGATCGCATCGATAACGCCTGTTATGGCGTGAATTATTGGAGGAAGACACATGAAAAAAGTTCAAATTACTGAAACTGTCCTTCGTGATGCCAACCAGTCCCTGATGGCGACTCGCCTGCCGTATTCCGATTTTGCCGACATTCTTCCCGAAATGAACAAGGCCGGTTATTACTCCGTGGAATGCTGGGGCGGCGCAACGTTCGATTCCTGCCTGCGCTATCTGGGCGAGGATCCGTGGCAGAGACTGCGCGATATCCGCAAGGCCATGCCCGACACCAAATTGCAGATGCTGCTGCGCGGACAGAACCTGCTGGGCTATAAGCACTACCACGACGATGTGGTTGAGAAGTTCGTCGAGCTGTCGATCAAGAACGGCATCGACATCCTGCGTATCTTCGACGCACTGAACGACTTCCGCAACATCGCAACCGCGCTTGAGGCTACCAAAAAGTATGCCAACGAAAATACTGTTGCGTCCGGCTGCATCTCGTACACGCAAAGCCCCGTCCACACGGTCGAAAAGTACGTCGAGATGTGCAAGGAACTCAAGACGATGGGCTTCGACACCATCTGCCTGAAGGATATGGCCGGTACGATGAGCCCGTATGAGGCCGAGCATCTCATCAAGGGCATCAAGGACGCAGTGGGCGATGTGCCGCTGATCCTGCACACGCACTGCACCACGGGCATGGCTTACATGACCGTGACCAAGGCCATCGAGTCCGGCATCGACGTCATCGACTGCGCCACGTCCTGCTTCTCCAACGGCACGAGCCAGCCGTCGACCGAGACGATGTTCTACGCGCTGGGTCAGTACGGCATTGAGACGGGTCTGAACGAAGACGTTATCAACAAGGTCAACGATTACTTCAAGCCCATCAAGCAGAAGTACGTCGACTCCGGCCGCATCAGCGCCAAGTCCATGGCGACTGACGCACAGGCGCTGGTCTACAAGGTTCCGGGCGGTATGCTCTCGAACATGATCGCGAACCTGACCGACATGAAGGCAATGGACAAGTTTGAAGCTGCATTGCAGGAGATCCCCGCAGTGCGCAAGGATCTGGGTTATCCCCCGCTGGTTACCCCGTTGAGCCAGATGGTCGGCAATCAGGCCGTGACCAATGTGCTGATGGGCGAACGGTACAAGATCGTTTCGAAGGAAGTGCAGAACTACTTCCGCGGCCAGTACGGCATCGCGCCCGCGCCTGTGTCCGAATCGCTGCAGGCGAAGATCCTCGGCGAGGGCGGCCAGCCGGTCGACTGCCGCATCGAGGACGCCAAGCGCACCGGTGAGGACTTCGAAAAGGCGAAGCAGGCACTCGGCGAGCTGGCAAGAAGTGAAGAAGACGTGATGAGCTATATCTGCTATCCGGATCAGGCGATGAAGTTCTTCGAAGACCGCAAGGCCAAGGAAGAAAACGTCTGCACCTACGTCATCGAAGAAGCGTAAGCGGAGGTGGAAATGATGTTTTTAGTCAATGCTGCTATGGAAAAGATCGGCATCGGCACGGCCGGACTGGTCGGCTTTTTGGGCTATGCCGTCGTGTTCGTGGGTCTGATCGCGCTGATGGTCGTGGTTCTGATCGTCGGTAAGATCATGGTCGCGCAGAAGAAGGCTGCGGCTGCGCCCGCAGCACCCGCTGCTGCGCCTGCTGCCGCTCCGGCTGCTGCGCCCGCACTTGCTCCCGGTACGGCCGGTGAGTGCAAGCTCTATAACGTTGGCGACCGCGAGGCCGCTATGCTCATGGCGATCATTGCCGATAAGCTCGGCAAGCCGCTCAACACGCTGCGCTTCAAATCGATGAAGGAGGTCATCTGATATGAAATACAAAATCACGCTCAACGGTAAAACCTATGAGGTCGAGGTCGAAGAAGGCCAGGCCATGCTCGTCGACGAGTACGAAGCTTACAAACCCGCAGCTCCCGCTCCCGTCGCAGCACCCGCTGCTGCGCCTGCTGCCGCCGCCGCACCTGCTGCTCCGGCTGCTCCTACGGCTGTCGCCGCCGGTGAAGTTGTCGCTGCGCCGATGCCCGGCAACATCCTGAAGGTCAACTGCTCGCAGGGTCAGGCTGTCAAGTCCGGCGATATCCTCGTCGTGCTTGAGGCAATGAAGATGGAAAACGAGATCCTCGCGCCGCGTGACGGCACGGTCGCTCAGGTCGTGACGTCCAAAGGCTCGGTCGTTGATACGGGGGCTCCGCTGGTCGTTCTGGCGTAAGGAGGAGCAAAGATGTTTAATGTTGGTGATACCCTGTTAAAGCTGGCTACGGAATCCGGCTTTGCGGGCTTCTTCGCAAACGGCGGTTGGCAGAACCTCGTGATGATCGTGGTTGCCTGTGTGCTGCTGTATCTCGGCATTGTCAAGGGCTTTGAGCCGCTGCTGCTCGTCGGCATCGCGTTTGGCTGCCTGCTGGCAAACGTCAGCTATTTCCCCGGCCTCGACGCGGTCAATCCCGATTTGAACGCGACCAACGCGATGTATCATCCGGAACTGTGGGAGGCCTTCCTGGACTCCAGCAGCCCGTACTATCACAGCTATGGCCACGTGTTGTCGAACGCGGGTCTGCTGGACGTGTTCTACATTGGCGTTAAGGCCGGTGTTTACCCGTCGCTCATCTTCATGGGCGTTGGCGCGATGACCGACTTTGGCCCGCTGATCGCTGACCCGCAGTCCCTGCTGCTCCGCGCGGCTGCGCAGCTGGGCGTGTTCGTG
>CAYSTN010000118.1:0-3227 GCA_964434135.1 uncultured Oscillospiraceae bacterium | reverse complement strand
CTACGTCATGATGGCGTTCCGCATTGCCTGGTACAAGGTGCATGAGCCGCTGGCGTTCTACGCAGCGTATTTCTATCGCCGCAGCCAAAAGGGCGGCTTTGACGCAGATATGATGTGCCACGGCATCGAACTGGTCAAACAAAAGCTCCAGCAGATCAAAGAAGACGAAGACGCCACCGCCAAGGACGACGATCTGTTCACCACGCTTGAGGTCTGCTATGAGTTCTATCTGCGCGGGTTCTCGTTCGCGCCGCTGGATATCTATCGCTCCCACGCGACGAAATTCCTGCTGGTTGACGGGCAGCTGCTGCCGCCGTTCGTGGCCGTCCCCGGTCTGGGCGAGACTGCGGCCTGGGACATCATGCACGCGCGCGAGGGTAAGCAGTTCCTCTCCGTCGAAGAATTTGCCGATGCGTGCCCCAAAGTCTCCAGTACGCTCATCGAGCAGCTGCAAACTGCCGGTGCGTTCGGTGATCTGCCGCTGACGAGCCAGCTGACGCTGTTTTGAGCGCTGCGGAAAATTAACAGCCTTTTTACAATTCCGCCCTGTTCAGGGCGGAATTTTTCTGTTAAAATAAGAATAATTATTGAATTTGTGCGCGCACAGCGCCGCCCGCGCACAAAAACACCGTTTGAATAGGAGTGACGCTTTGTACCAGAAAAAGATTCTCGTTGAAAAACTGCGGGAGGCCTCGGCCTCTGTTCTGCCCATCAGCCTGATCGTGCTTGCCATCTGTTTTGTGCTTGTGCCGGTCGATACCGGGCTGATGCTCTCGTTCGTGCTTGCCACGGCTATGCTGATTCTGGGCATGGGGCTTTTTACGCTGGGCGCGGAAATGTCCATGAGCAAGATCGGCAATTATATGGGCGCAAAACTGACCAAATCGCGCAAGCTCTGGCTGATCCTTACGGTCAGCTTCCTGCTGGGCGTGGCCATCACGGTGGCCGAACCGGACTTGCAGGTGCTTGCCACCAACGTCCCGGATATTGATAAGACCGTCCTGATTCTGACAGTCTCGGTCGGTGTCGGCATCTTTTTGATGCTGTGCATGGTGCGAATTTTGTTCGGCATCTCGCTGCGGCTGCTGCTGATCGTGTTTTATGTGCTGGTGTTCGTCGCTGCATTTTTGTCCGACCAGGGCATTCTCGCCGTCGCGTTTGACTCCGGAGGCGTGACGACCGGGCCGATGACCGTGCCGTTTATCATGGCGCTCGGCGTGGGCGTTGCGTCCATCCGTTCCGACGAAAACGCGAAAGCGGACTCGTTCGGTCTGGTCGGCCTTTGTTCGATTGGCCCGATCGCGTCGGTTCTGCTGCTGGGCGCGATTTACAAGACCCAGCCCGCGCAGACGAGCGCCGAAAGCGTTGCGTCGATCACCAACACCGTCGCGCTGGGGCGCGATTACCTGCACGCCATCCCGCACTACCTCTGGGAAGTCACCATTGCGCTTTTGCCGATGGTCGTGTTCTTCCTGATCTTCCAGTTTATCTCGCTGCGGCTGCGCAAGCTGCCGTTCCTGCGCGTGATGATGGGTATTCTCTACACCTATCTTGGGCTTGTCCTGTTTTTGACGGGTGTCAATGTCGGCTTCTCGCCGGTGGGCTACGCGCTGGGCGCGGCGCTGAGCGAAGGGTGGAAGCTGTGGCTGCTGATCCCGCTGGCGATGCTCATGGGCTGGTTCATCATCAACGCAGAGCCTGCCGTCCACATTCTCAACCGGCAGGTCGAAGATTTGAGCGCAGGCGCGATTTCGGCCAAGGCGATGGGCATGAGCCTTTCTATTGCAGTCTCGGCCGCCGGTGGGCTGGCTATGCTGCGCGTTATCACCGGGATCTCGATCATGTATTTCCTCGTTCCGGGGTATTTTATCGCGCTGGCGCTGACCTTTTTCGTGCCGCGCACCTTCACGGCCATTGCCTTCGACTCCGGCGGCGTGGCTTCCGGCCCGCTGACGGCCACGTTTATGCTGCCGTTTGCCATGGGCGCGTGTGAGGCGCTGGGCGGCAATATCATGACCGACGCGTTCGGTCTGGTCGCACTGGTTGCGATGATGCCGCTTATCACGGTGCAGGTAATGGGTGCGATCTACGTTATCAAATCCCGCCGCGCCGAGAGCGAACCCGCGCTGCCCGAGTTTGGCGACAACGAGATCATCGAATTGTGGGAGGCGTGTTGATATGGAACTGTATTATCTGATTGCCGTAACCGATGCCGAGCGCGGCGAGGCTATGAACGCGCTGTACCATGAGGCGGGGCTTCCCATGATCCTCAGTACGCCCGGCCACGGCACGGCCAAGAGCGAACATCTGGCCGTCTACGGTCTGGATCAGACACCGAAGACCGTGACCAGCGCCATTGCCAGCGGCGCGCAGGCCGCGCAGCTGCTCAAGGCGGCCAAGCGCAAGCTGTTTATTGACATTCCCGGCAACGGCATTTTGCTGACCGTCCCGCTCAAAAGCGTAGCGGGCGGCAAAACGCTTGCCTATCTCACCAACGATTTGAAAACAGGAGGAACGCCGTCCATGGAATTTAAACACGAACTGATCGTTGTGATTTTGAACGAGGGCTGCGCGGACTTCGTTATGGATGCCGCGCGCGCCGCAGGTGCAGGCGGCGGCACGGTTCTGCACGCCAAGGGTACGGGCGCAAAGCACGGGGAAAAGTTCCTCGGTGTCAGCCTCGCAGACGAAAAGGACTTAGTCTATATCATCGCCCACGCAGACGAAAAAGCGGATATCATGCGCGCCATTCACGAACAGGCAGGGCCGGGCACGAAGGCGTGTGCGATCTGCTTCTCGCTGCCGATCTCGTCGGTCGCGGGACTGCGCGAACGCGAAAAGGAAGAGTAAGCTGTACTGGCTCTCCGGTCAGCACCGCACCACCGCCTTGGCTCTCCCTTTGCCAGAGCTGTCAGCGAAGCTGACTGAGAGGGCTTCACCCAAATCACCACCGCACCGATTCAGCCATCACCAACAATGGCGGGCGGCGCGTAGTGATGTCCCGCAGAGGTGAGTGGGTGCGGCGTAGAAGACCGTCCGGTTTTTGAGCAGATACGTGATGGCGGTTTCTGAGTGAAAAAGCACTCTTTTCTTCCATATCTTTTCTCTTGCGAGAGAAAAGATATGGCCGTCGGAGACAGAACAAGGTTGCAAATTTGTGACGCAGTATCGCCGGGTCGATGTGTGCCCGTAAAGGGTATGCCGCATCCGTAAGGCGGCAGAGCCGC
>CAYSTN010000117.1:0-3434 GCA_964434135.1 uncultured Oscillospiraceae bacterium | reverse complement strand
GATGGGGATGATTTTAATCATGCCCTTGCCCCAGATGTTGGCGGCTACGATGATGAGGATGGCGACGATGGCGATCCACCAGTTGCCGGTGCAGTTGTTGATTGCAGACGAGGACAGGTTCAGACCGATGGCAATGATGATCGGGCCTGTGACGATGGGCGGGAAGAAGCGCATAACCTTCTTTGCGCCGAAGGCCTTGAACAAACCTGCGAGGATGACGTACACCAGACCGGCGCACGCAACGCCGAAGCAGGCGTAGGGCAGCATTTCGGTGTTGGGCTGGCCGTCGATCATCGGCGCGACAGCGGCGTAACCGCCGAGGAACGCGAACGACGAACCGAGGAACGCCGGAACCTTACCGCCGGTGATGAGGTGGAACAGCAGTGTGCCCAGACCCGCGAACAGCAGGGTGTTGGCAACGTCCAGACCCGTCAGGATCGGAACGAGGACGGTTGCGCCAAACATGGCGAACATATGCTGGAAGCCGAGCAGGGCCATTTTGCCCACGCCAAGCGCTCTGGCATCATAAATGCCGTTTTCGGGAATTTTGCTTTTACCCATGATGATCTCCTTTCTTTCGCCGCTTTTGCCGGCTGGCCGCTGCACCGCATAAAAAAAGAATTGTGAAACCTGAAAAAACAGCTTCACAATTCTTCTTTCAAAAACAAACACGATGCCGAAGCAACAGCTTTCCCCGACAAAAACAAAACGGAAGTACACAGCTTGACAAACCCGGACGTTCTCATTGCGCGCACTTCCTTTCTTAACTCACTGCCCGACATTATAGCGGGCAGCCGCGCAAAAAGCAATTGTGAGTTTTGTGCGAAATTCGCCATCTTTTTTGTCCATTTTTGACGAAATGCGCAGAATTACTCCAACTCGTCCAGCGTCAACCGGAAGCTGTCGAGACAGTGCGCCATGAAATACGCCAGACACGGCAGCTGCATCTGCTCCAGCGCCTGCCGCGTCTGCCGCTCTGCCGCTTCAAACTCCGTGTTCCCGGCCTTCAGCTCTTCCACGCACTTGATATACGCCGAGAGCTTGTCCGCCGCTTTCACGATCCGCCCGACCTGCTCGTCTTCTTCCAGCAGCAGCGGCCGGTATCCGGCCTGCAGCTCCTGCGGCAGCAGCCCCAGCAGCTTTTCGCAGCTGACCGCCTCGATCTGCTTGTACGCCTGTTTGATGGCGGGGTTGTAGTACTTGATCGGTGTCGGCAGATCACCCGTCAGGATCTCCGACGCGTCGTGAAACAGCGCCGCCGCCGCGCACCGGTCAGGGTCAGCCGGTTCGTGCAGGATGTCGCGCTGAATCATCGCCAGCCCGTGCGCCAGCACCGCCACCATATGGCTGTGTTCCTGAATGTTCTCCTCGAACGTATTGCGCATCAGCCCCCAGCGCCCGATGTAGCGCATTCTGGAGATCAGCGCGAAAAACTTATGCTGCATCTGCGATTCTCCTTATCCGATCAGTGTCGTCTTTTTCCATGTCCCACGGAAGAAATGCGCGTAGCACACCGCCAGCGTCACCGCCCAGGCCATGGCCTGGCTCCACCAGATGGCCGTGCAGCCGAACGTTTCGGTCGTGTGCAGCGCATACGCGAACACCACCCGCAGCCCCAGCGCCAACAACGCATAGAACGTCGCGTGGAAACCCTGTCCCACGCCCTGGAACATCCCGTTTGCCGGGAAATAGACCGCGAACAGCGGCACGGCCAGTGCCGCGCTCGTCAGATGCAGACGGCACAGTGCCGCCGCTTCCGCATCGAGCTTGAACGCCTGCACGATCGCTTCCATTCCGACCAGCTGGCACACGCACAGCGTCCCGCTCATCGCCAGTGACACCAAAACGCCCTGCCCAAGCCCTTTTGCTACGCGCTGCGGCTGTTTTGCGCCCATATTCTGCCCGGCGAACGTAGCCATTGTGTTCTGTACACCCACGATGGGGATTGTCAGGATGTTCTCCACCCGGTTTGCCACCGTGTACGCCGCGATCAGACTCTCGCCATAGCTGTTGACCAGCCGCTGCAAGAACAAAAATCCGCACGAGACGATCGACTGCTGCAACGCCATCGGCGCGCCGATGCGCAAAATGCGTCCCATTGCGCTCCAGTCCGGCCGCAGCTCGCGCCGCGAAAAGCGCAAAAGCGCATACCGGCGGTACATATACACAAACCCGATGACGCACGAAGCGACCTGCGAGATGACCGTCGCGATGGCCGCACCGGCCACGCCCATGTGAAACCCCGCCACGAACAGCAGATCAAGCACCACGTTCATCACCGATGAGACGAGCAGGAAGTACAGTGTTGCCTTGCTGTCACCCAGTGCGCGCAGCAAAGCCGCCACCACGTTATACCCGAACTGGAACACCAGCCCCGCCGCATAAATGCGGAAATACACCAGCGCCTGCGGCAGCAGACTCTCCGGCGTGCCGAGCAGCTGCCGCAGCAGCAGCGGCGCACTGAAAAGTCCGATCAGGCTCATCCCCAGACCCAGCCCTAGCATCAGCACGATTGCCGCCGCAGCGAAGCGCCGCAGCTCCTGTTCGCGCGAAGCGCCAAAAAACTGCGACACGAGAACGCCGGCGCCCACGGAAAACCCAATGGCCAGCGCCGTAAACAGGATTGTCAGCGACGCACACGCGCCGACCGCCGAGAGTGCCTGTTGTCCTTCAAAATTTCCTACAATGATCGTATCAGCCGTGTTGTACAGCTGCTGGAGCAGATTCCCCAGCATGATCGGCAGCGCGAACTGCAAGATCAGCTTCCACGGCTTGCCCTGCGTCAGATCTTTCGTCATATTTTTCCCTCTGATTCTGTTCGATAGTAACCATACTATATCATAAAAAGAAATGCTTGTAAATTGCCAGATCAGGCTTGATAAACCTCTTACCCTGTAGTATAGTGGGGAATAGAAACGGAGGAATGTACCCATGATGATCTCCAGCAAAGGGCGCTACGCGCTGCGCGTGATGATCGACCTGGCCGAACACCAGACCGACGGCTATATCCCGCTGCAAACCATAGCCGCGCGGCAGGGCATATCCGAAAAATACCTTGAGAGCATACTGGCCGTTTTGAGCAAGGCGCGCCTGCTCGATGCGCTGCGCGGCAAGGGCGGCGGCTATCGCCTTGCGCGCGCGCCACAGGCGTATACGGCGTTTGAAATCTTATCGCTGACCGAGGGCACGCTTGCGCCCGTCACCTGCCTTGGGACGCAGCAGCAGTGTCAAAACGCGACCCACTGCCGCACGCTTCCGCTCTGGCAGGGACTCGATGCCGTCATCGCCGACTACCTCGGGCGCTACACTCTGGCCGACCTTGCCAAACCAACCCCCTGACCGATTTTGCCAAACTAACCCATTGGCCACCCGGCGCGGCCCCGCCGCGCCCATCCGTTTTCCGTAGAACGTTGTAGGGGCGGACGACTCTGTCC
>CAYSTN010000116.1:0-3479 GCA_964434135.1 uncultured Oscillospiraceae bacterium | reverse complement strand
TAGTTCATCATCGAGAACATACCCTTCTTCATCTCGCCGCCGTACCAGGTGTTGAGGATGACCTGTTCCTTGCTCGTGAGGTTGAAGATCGCAGCCGTCTCGGAGTTCAGACCCAGTTCCTTATAGTTCGTGACCTTGGCCTTGGCCGCGTTGTAGGAGATGAAGTCCGGCTCGAAGTTTTCGAGTTCTTCGGCGCTCGGCGCGATGAACATATTCTTGACAAAGTGTGCCTGCCAGGCCACTTCCATGATGAAGCGGATGGCCATGCGGGTGTCGTGGTTCGTGCCGCAGAACACGTCCATGACGTAGAGCTTCTTGTTGCTCAGTTCTTCCACGGCCAGACGCTTGCACTCGTTCCAGGCCTCGACGGAAGCGGGCTTGTTATCGTTCTTGAACTCGTCGCTGGTCCACCAAACGGTGTCCTTGGAGACGTCGTCCATGACGATAAACTTGTCTTTGGGGGAGCGGCCGGTGTAGATGCCGGTCATGACGTTGACCGCACCCAGCTCGGTCACCTGGCCTTTTTCAAAGCCTTCCAGACCCGGCTTCGTCTCTTCTGCAAACAGCACCTCATACGAGGGGTTGTGCAGGATCTCAGTCGTACCGGTAATGCCGTACTTCGTTAAATTCAGTTCTGCCATCGTATATGAACCTCTTTCTTAAAAAATTGACAAAATCTTTACGTGATGCGCAATATGCCCACTTAGGCCATTGTTCACCAAATAGCAGTATACCATGATTTTTCAAGAATATCTACAACAATTTTTGCGGATATTCTTTTTTATTGAATCTGCTGATTTTACCCGCCCGGTTTCGTTGATTTCGTCCTGAACCACAGCGAAAAAACCAGCCGTTTTCGGAAAAACCAAAAATTTTTTTGCCTCAGAAGCTGCAAAAACCGGCGCGCCGTTTTTCGGCGCGCCGGCAAGACTTTTTCGGGTCTTTATTTTTCTGCCGCTTCCGGTTCCTTCTTCGCAGCCAATTGTTTTTGCAGCCAGCGTGCCGAAAATCCTTTTCGCCACGCTTCGCAGATTTTCAAACTTCGTCAGTTTGAAAATCTGAATTGATTGAACGCGAAGGGGGGCTCTTCGCCCCCCTTCACTCTTCCCCCTGCTGCTCAGTCTTTCTGACCTTTGGAGGATGATTTCAACTGCTTCTGTAACCAGTCTTTGCCGTCAACAAAGCGGGAGACGATGTACGAGACGACATAGTCGCCAGCGGAGTTGACCATCGTGGCCGGCGGGTCGACCAGATTGCCGATGGCCAGCGCGATGGGGAACGCCACGGCCAGATGATCCGGGAAGAAGATCGAACACAGAACCAGCTCGCCCGTGCCGCCGCCGCCCGGAATGCCGGACATTGCCACCGAGGAGAACACCGCCACGATAATTGCCAGAATCGCGCGCCCTGTTGTGAAGTCCTGCCCGAACATTCCGAACAGGAATGCGACCTTGATGATCGCGGACATGGCAGAGCCGTCCATGTGCATCGTCGCGCCCAGCGGGATGACGATGTTCGAAACGTCCTTGGAGATTCCGGTTTCCTCTGCGACTTCCATGTTCGTGGGGATCGTCGCAACCGACGAACACGTGCCGAACGACATGGCCGCCGGCCGCAGCAGCTTCGAGAACATCAGCTTTGCCGCACCCTTGCCGCCGCCGAAGCGGGCATACAGCGGGAACGACGCAAACATATACACGAAGCTCAGCACATAGTAGATGATAAGCGTCCGGCTGTAATCGCCAATGAGGTCAGAGCCGTAGAACGCGATGAGATACGCAAAGAAGCCAAAGAAGCCGATGGGCGCGTAGTAGGTGATGATCTTGAACGTCTTCATGATGCAGTTGTTGATGTCGCTGAGCAGCTTTGCCGTGCGCGTTTCGCTGCCGCCCGCCATCTGCACGCCGAAGCCGAAGAGGACTGCCGCCACGATCAGCGGCAAGATCGCCTTGCGACTCCACAGCTCCGTGAAGTCAGGCTTTGTGAAGAAGTTGATAATCATATCGGCCAGACCGAGCGTATCGCCGACCTCGCCCTCGACCAGCTCGACGTACGAACCCGTGACCGGCGGGATGAGGAGTACGACCACATACATGATGACCGCCGCAATGGCCGCCGTCACCAAAAACGTCACGATGGTCGTGCCCATGATCTTGCCCGCGCGCTTGGCATTGCTCATGTTTGCGATTGCAGACGAGATCGAGCAGAAGACCGTCGGCACGGTGACGCAGAACATCAGGTTGATAAAGACCGTTCCGAGCGGTTCCAGCACCGTCGCGCCCTTGACCACCACGCTGCCGTCCGCGTCCTTGACCGCCGGCCAGATCGCGCCGACGATGCAGCCGAGTACGATGCCCGTCAGCATCAGGATCAAAAATCCGTAGTTTTTCAGAAAGCTTCCCTTTTTCATGCCCTGTCCTCCTGTTTGTGTATCCATTCAAAACTTGCCCTGTCCAGAATTTCGCCCGTGCAGATCAGCTCTGCCGGCCCTGTCAGATACAGCGCCTCGATGCGCCCGTCTGCGCACTGCGCGTCGACATACAGCGTACCGCCCGGCTGGTGAACCCGCACGTTTTTCCCGCTGACGCGGCCAAGCAGCGTTAAAACTGCCACGACCGAACCCGTTCCCGTCCCGCAGGCGAGCGTGAAATCTTCCACGCCCCGCTCATACGTCCGTTCCAGAATCTCGTCTTCGCCGATCAGCTCGTAGAAATTGACGTTCGCGCCTTTTGTAAGCGCCGGATGTCCCCGCAGCGCCCGACCCAGCGCGCGCAGCGTCTGCTGTTCCTGCTGCGCCAGTGCAGGCCGCTCGAGCGTCAGATGCGGGATGCCGGGGTTTCCCAGCTCCACATAGCTGCACACGAACTCCTCCTGCCCGAGCGCCAGCGGCTTTTGCAGCTGCACGACAGACGGCGTGTTCAGCCGCACCCGGTACTGCTCCTGCGTAATGCGCCAACCGGTCACCGGCCCGGCCGTTGTCTCGATGTGCTGCACCGCGCCCGCGTAGCCGTGTTCATAGCCATAGCGGCAGATGCACCGCGCGCCGTTTCCGCACATTTCGCCAAGCGAGCCGTCGGCGTTGTAAAACAGCATCCGGTAATCGCCCTGCGCCTGCGCCGGACAGACAACCATCAGCCCGTCAGCGCCGATGCTCCTGCGCCGGTCGCACAGAACGCGCGCAAGCTGCCCGGCACACCGCAGGTCGAACGGTTCGGCGATGGCATCGAGCAGGATAAAATCGTTGCCCGCGCCGTTCATCTTGGTAAAGCGCATCGGCGCACCTCCCTGCGTGTTGTACTGCTAGTATATGACGCAGCCGCTCAAAAGTAAATGCAAAATCGTGCTAAAATTATTGCAAAAAATGCGCCAACGCAAATGTCAAGTATTTTCTGCGAAAAAAGTAGAAATAATTTTTATGATACCCTTTTACCTCGGTAAAAAGCCATTGTCAAGGTGCATTTTCGGCGGTCAAGCTGCCA
>CAYSTN010000115.1:0-3540 GCA_964434135.1 uncultured Oscillospiraceae bacterium | reverse complement strand
GAAGCTCGACACCGACACCAACGAGGGCAAGCTCATCTCTGAGATCATCCATATGCTTCAGGATGTGGCAGAGAATGTTTCCGATCTGGAAGAGGTCGTGGACTGCATCTCCGACGAACTCGACTGCATCGAAGAAGACCTCGACAACATCGACGACTATCTGCTCGACGAGGATGACGAGGACGACTACGACGACGAAGACGACTACGACGAGTTCGACGATGACGACGAAGACGACGAGTACGACTTCGGCGGCGAGACGCTCTACGAGGTCAAGTGCCCCACCTGCGGTGAGGTCATCACCATCGACGAGGAAATGCTCGACGAGGGCGCGACCAACTGCCCCAACTGCGGCGAAGAGCTGGAGTTCGACCTCGAGGACGAAGAACCCGGGGACGAGGAGTAAGCCTGCCGCATAACCGATCAACCAAACCGCCGCCGGTTCACCCGGCGGCGGTTTTGCCGTATCCGACCATCCTTGCAAGCAAGGCATCGTTCCTCTAAGGTTGGCTTCTCCTTTCAAAATTGTGACCACTTCGTTGGGTCACAATTTCGTTTTTTACGCACGATACAAATCTCCACCGCACCCCACCTTGGCTCTCCCTCTGGCATCGCTGTCACCGCAGCCGCCTGAGAGGGCTTTCTTTGCCCAAAACAGAAAAAAACTGCTTGACAAGCACAGACTATTGTGATAGTCTATAGACAGACGATTGCAATAGTCTGAAAGGGGAACGCCAATGAAGCTGTTCGATTCCGAGTGGAAGGTCATGGAGCTGCTCTGGCAGCGCGGCGACACCACGGCGAAAGAGCTTTCGCTGCGGCTGGCCGAGCGCGCCGGATGGAACAAAAACACGACCTACACGGTGATAAAAAAATGCGTGGATAAGGGCGCGATCGAGCGCCGCGAACCGAATTTCCTCTGCCACGCCTACATCACGCAGGACGAGGCGCGCCGCGCCGAGGCTGAGGCTCTGCTCGACAGAGTCTTTGACGGTTCTGCAGAACTGCTGTTTGCGTCGCTTATCAATGGCCGTGGGCTGAAAAAAGAGGAGCTGGAGCGGCTGCGCGCGCTCGTCGAGGCGCAGGAACAATGACCGCGCTGTTTCAAGCCGCGCTGAGCGGTTCGGCGCTGATCGTTGTGGTCGCGCTGCTGCGCTCGCTGCGTGGGAAATGTCTGCCGCACCGCGTCTTTCCGGCGCTCTGGTGCTGCGCGGCGCTGCGGCTTCTGCTGCCGGTTCGTCTGCCAAGCAGCCTGAGCGTGTGGAATCTGCTCACGCAAAAGAAGACCGGTGTCGCCATGGCGCAGTTTGCAGACGGTTTGCGCCCGTTTTCTGCCGCACAGCGTCAGACTTTGACGCAAACTGCCCAGACCGCTGCGCCGGAAGTAAACCTCTGGCTGCTGCTCTGGGCTCTGGGCGCTGCGTTGGTGGCGGGGTATTTGCTGCTGGGCGCGGTACGGTTTTTCCGCCGCTTTGCACACTGCGCACCCGTCGAGAATGCAGCCGTGCAGCAGATCACGGCACAAGTTCCGTTTTGGCGTTCACCCATCATCCGCTTCACGACCGACAGCCGCGCGCCGCTGACGTATGGCGTGGTGCGGCCGGTGGTCGTCCTTCCGGCTGAGCTGCTCAACCAGCCGGAAGCGCTGCGAATGGTGCTGCTGCATGAGCTGACACATATCCGCCGCATGGATTGCCTGCGCAAGCTGCTGTTTGCCGTATGTCTTTGCCTGTATTGGTTCAATCCGCTGTGCTGGTGCATGGCGCTGCTGGCTGATCGGGATATCGAGCTTGCCTGTGACGAACAGACGCTGCGCCGTCTGGACGTGACACAGAAAAAGGCTTACGCGCTGACCCTGTTGCAGCTGGCCGCACGGCAGACCCGACCCCATGCGCTGACGAGCGCTTTCGGTCGGCCTGCGGTGGAAGAAAGGATCAAGGCGATCATGAACATGAAAAAACTTCCGCGATACCTGATGGTGCTTGCCGTGGTGCTGGCTGCCACGCTGGTCACGGCGTTTGCCACCCAGCCGACTGCGCTTATTTTGCCGCAGACGCAGTCCGTTGAGGACGCGCAGCTGCCGCAGGTCATACCCGCGCAGTCTGAGCCCGCAGAAATGCCCGCGCCTGTGCAGGAAGAAGCTGCACAGCAGGATTCAGCGCCCGCGCCTGTGCAGGAAGAAGCCGCACAGCAGGATTCAGCGCCCGCGCCGAAGTATTGCTTCCCGCTGGAAAATGCCGAAGCCGTCGTGACAGACCCGTTTGGCAGCCGCACCCATCCGCTTACCGGGCAGCAGACCTTTCACCGCGGTACGGACTTTGCGGCGATGCAGGGCGATTGTGTGCTGGCCGTGGCAGACGGGACGGTCATAACGAGTGCGTATGACGAGGTTTTCGGGAACTATATCCTGCTCGAACACGCGGACGGAATGCAAACCGGCTATGCGCACCTGCAAACGCTGCTCGTCAGCGAAGGGCAGAGCGTGCAGCAGGGGCAGATCATCGGCCTTGCCGGGCAGACCGGTTGGGCGACCGGTTCGCACCTGCATCTGGAGGTGCTGGTAGACGGCGAGTACGTCGACCCCTTCGAAGCCCTGCAATGAGCTGACACTTCACAAACAACCAAACAGACCCCGGGTGGACAGACCCTGTCCACCCGGGGTTTGCTGTTTTCCACCGCACCGTTGGTTTGCTTCCCACCCTACAGAGCGCGCAGATCATTAACAGATTCCAGTCGGACAGAACCTCCCACCCCCACGGAAAAACGATGGGCGCGGCTCTGCCGCGCCCTTGGCTCTCCCTCTGGGAGAGCTGTCACCGAAGGTGACTGAGAGGGCTTGCTCGAAATCTCCACAGCACCCGTAGGGCGGGACCCGTGTGTCCCGCCGCATCGGTGCGGCAGAAAATAGAAAACCGAGACGGACAGAGGCGTCCGAATCATGCACCAATCGAAAAAGCGTCCCGGCGGGTATACCGCCGGGACGCTTTGTGTATGAGATTAGAACAGATTCTGCTCTGTGTCCTTGCCGAAGAAGTGCATCAGTTCCGGACGGAAGCTGTACTTGACCGGCTTGTGGCTGCCGTGGACAGCGTTCAGGTCGATGTCGGTGGTCGGAACGACGATGACAACGTCCTTGCCGTTGGAATTGACGTGCAGATGCAGCTCGCTGCCCATCAGCTCGGAGACGTCGACCGTTGCGTCGATGCCGTCATCGGCCAGATGGATGTGAACCGGGCGCACACCGACAATGATATCGGACGGCACGGTGTCCATTGCTTTCAGTGCAGCCTGCTTGTCGGCGGGCAGAACGAAGTCCTTGCCCTGCACGGTGGCAACATAGTCCTCGCCCTTTTTGCTGAGCGTGGCATCGAAGAAGTTCATCTGCGGTGTGCCGATGAAACCGGCGACGAAGAGGTTAGCCGGATGGTTGAAGACTTCCTGCGGCGTACCGATCTGCTGGATGAAGCCGTCGCGCATGATGACGATGCGATCGCCCAGAGTCATAGCCTCGACCTGGTCGTGGGTGACGTAGATGAAGGT
>CAYSTN010000114.1:0-3601 GCA_964434135.1 uncultured Oscillospiraceae bacterium | reverse complement strand
AGTCCAAAGGTTTATACTCGGTGACCGCCTTGAGGTACGCCTCCGGGTCACCGTTCAGCACGAGGTCGGCATACGATAAGCGGAGCGTTGCAGACCAGATAGTCCAACTCTGCGCGCTGAACGATGCCGCGATCCGGATGGAACACACAGGGCGATCTCTTTTTCATCCGCTATATCTCTGCTTGCGTGAGTGCGTACTCATATTATGGCATAGCATGGATGTGCTTTTCAAGCCTTGACTGCACAAAAACAGGCGGCATTCAACGAACGTTGAATGCCGCCTGTTTTGTTGTTCAGTTCTGTTTGCAGGTGCCGATTTCGTAATCTTCTCAAATGACTGTCTGATCAGCACACAGCAAACGAAAAGTGCGCGTTTTTGCGTATTTTTTAGCGGATATTGCGATACATCGGGCCGTAAGCGGCGCAAGCGCGGTAGTCCTGGCCTTCCTTGTCCATGCCGAATGCATTCCATGCCGCCGGACGGAAAACGTCCGCATCGGCAACGTTGTGCATACAAACGGGGATACGCAGCATCGAGCAGAGCGTGATGAGGTCTGCGCCGATGTGGCCGTAGGAGATCGCGCCGTGGTTCGCGCCCCAGTTCTGCATGACGGTGTAGGCATCCTGGAAAGCACTGCCGGCCTTGCCGTTGCAGCGCGGGGTGAACCAGGTGCAGGGCCAGGTGGGGTTGGTGCGCTCCATGAGCTTGTCGGTGACTTCGTCGGGCAGATTGACCGTCCAGCCCTCGGCGATCTGGAGAACGGGGCCAAGACCCTTGACCAGATTCAGGCGGATCATGGTAGCGGGCATCTCCGCACGGGTGACAAAGTGGCTCGAGAAGCCGCCGCCGCGGAAGTTGTCGTGGCCGGCTTCGCACCAGACAGTCGCGTCGGTCATCTTCTTGATGTCTTCGTCGGTGACTTCCCACCAGCGCTTCATGATGGCGTTGCCGTTCTCGTCGGTGCATTCGCCGCAGGCATCAAGGCACGCTGCACCGGAGTTGAGCAGGTGAATGATACCGCCGTTTTCCTTGGCCTTGCCTTCAAATTCGTAGCCGGTGACGCGCTTGGTGGCCTCGGGGGACCAGTAGGTACGCACGTCGGCGAAGATCTGCGCGCGGTTGGTCAGCAGCTCCATGAACAGCATACCCAGGCCGTTGAGAACGTCGTTCTCGGTGGCGAAGACCATCGGCTCTTTCTTGCCGGTGAAGTCGAACGAAGAGTTGAGTACGGCTTCGGGATAGTCGCAGTTCGGCCAGTGATCCGTCCACTGACGCTGACCCTGGAAACCGGCAGCGATGGCGTTGTGGCCGACCTTCTCTTCTTCAAAGCCCGCAGGCAGGTTGTCATTGCCCTGGATGAGGTCTTTGATGATGCAGTACATCTTAATGGTGAACTCCCACTGCTTCTGCTTTTCTTCCGGGGTGAACTTGATGCGATGTTCTTTGCCCAGGAACTGCACGGATTCGGGGTTGTCATCGCGGCCTTCTTTGCAGTGTTCCTTCGTCCAGGCCAGAGCTTTTTCATACGCTTCGTGGTCGTAGATGCCCTCTTCCATGCGGCGCAGAATCTCGACCTCGTCGACGGACTCAACACGCAGACCCAGATATTCTTCCATGAACTGCTGGTCGATGATCGAGCCGCCAATGCCCATGCACATCGAGCCGATTTGCAGATAGCTCTTGCCGCGCATGGTAGCAGCCGCAACAGCCGCACGGCCGAAGCGCAGCAGCTTTTCCTTGACATCGTCCGGGATTTCGGTGACCTGGTCACGATCCTGAACTTCATGGCCATAGATGCCGAATGCGGGCAGACCCTTTTGCGCGTGGGTAGCCAGTACAGAAGCCAGATACACAGCGCCCGGACGCTCGGTGCCGTTGAAGCCCCAGACGCCCTTGATGGTCATGGGATCCATGTCCATGGTCTCGGAGCCGTAGCACCAGCAGGGGGTGACAGACAGGGTGATGGCAACGCCTTCACGCTTGAACTTCTCCGCACAGGCGGCGGATTCGGGGACACGGCCAATGGTCGTGTCGGCCAGCACGACGCGCACAGGCTCGCCGTTGGAGTAGTAGAGGTTTTCCTCGAAGAGCTTCTTGGCGGCTTCTGCCATTGCCATGACCTGATCTTCAAGGCTCTCACGCAGCTGCATGGGGCCACGGCGGCCGTCGATGATGGGACGGATGCCAATCGCGGGATATTCGCCGATGTAACGATTCTTTGCCATATGATTCGCTCCTTTACTTGTGTTGCCGATGGGTGGTTGGATTGTATTGCAGTCCTTTCGGACAGGTTTACGTGTCACTCAAGCGGGCTTTGAGCCGCAGCAGTTTGGCCGGGGAGGTATCGCCCGCGATGCGCTCGAGTACCAGCTGCGCCGCGCGGCGACCCATCTCGTCCATGGGCTGTTCGATGATTTGCAGGCGCGGCGTGACGATGGAACACAGATCGACGTTGTCATAGCCGATGAAGTCCAGCTCGTCCGGCAGGCAGATGCCGCGCTCGTGCGCGGCCATGATCGCGCCGATGGTCATGTCGTAGTTGGTCACGAAGACGGCCGTGGGCGGCTGCGCCATGTCGACAAACTGCGAAAACAGGCGAGAGCCGGATTCCAGATCATAGTTGCCGACGGCGATGAGCGCTTCGTCGACGGGCAGACCGTAGTCCGCCAGCACGCGGCGGTAGCCGACGGTGCGCTCGCGCGCAGTGGAGATGCTTTGCGGGCCGGAGATCAGGCCGATGCGGCGGTGGCCGCGTTCAAGCAGATGCTCAACGGCCATATACACGGCGTTGAGGTTGTCAACAACAACGGTGTCGTAGGGTGCGTCTTTTAAGGTGCGGTCGATGAGGACAACGGGGATCGAGCCGACGCGGGCAAGGATCTGTTCGGGTGTGGCGCGTTCGGGAACGTAGACGATGCCGTCAACGTGATAGCGGGCGAGAAATTCGAGCTTTTCCAGCTCCTGCTCGTGGTCAAAATCGTAGCTGCACACGAAGCAGGCATAGCCGCTGCGGCGCAGGACGGGTTCCATCGCGGCCACGACGCGGCCAAAAAAAGGACTGGAGATGGTCGGCAGAAGAATGCCGATGGTCATCGAGCGGTTGGCCTTGAGACTGCGGGCGAAGACGTTGACGCAATAGCCAAGCTCGGCTACCGCTTCGTCGATGGCGCGGCGATTTTCCTCGCGCACGTTGCCGCCGTTGAGATATTTGGAAATGGTGGACAGTGAAAGCCCCGTCCGGCGGGCAACATCTTTGATCGTGGGCATGAGGCAGCTCCTGTTGCGCATAACGTTTCGCTTTGGCTCTATTGTACTGCAAGGGTGTCAGCCCCGTCAATTGACAGTTTGCTCAAAACACGGTGCGGTTTTTGTATACTTTGCGCAGGAAAACCGGGGGAAGTTTGGACGATTGCGAGTGCGCTCGGCCAGCAAGAGCGCGAAACGTTTTGCGGCGGGGAATTTGTGGAGTTTGCGCGGCGAAGCCGCGCCGGGTTAGGCGCGGTGGGAGATGGATGATTTTCGGGCGGACAGAGGCGTCCGCCCCTACAAGTGCGGTGGAAATTTGGGGAAAGCCCTCTCAGTCACCTTCGGTGACAGCTC
>CAYSTN010000113.1:0-3641 GCA_964434135.1 uncultured Oscillospiraceae bacterium | reverse complement strand
CGGGCTTGACGTGCTGGAATTCGACGACCTGCATGATCTTGCCGTCCATCTCAAAGGTTTTACCGTTTCTGAAATCGCCAGCGGTAATGGTTGCCATACTATTATTCCTCCAATATCTTATGTGGATTACACCAACAAATAAATCAGCGCTTTGATTTTACACTACTTCATGGCGCTTTGCAAGGGATTCTTATAAAATAATCAAATTTTTCGGGCTTTCGGTCAGAATCTCACAGCCCGTGTCGGTAATAACGGTCACATCTTCGATGCGAACGCCAAATTCTCCGGGCAGATAGATGCCCGGTTCTGCCGAAACGACCGCTCCGGCGGGCATGGGCTGGTCGTTGCGCACGTTGGCGTTGGGCGCTTCGTGGATGAGAAGACCCAGGCTGTGGCCGTAGCTGTGGCCGAAGAAGCCCTCGTACCCGGCAGCGTTGATGACATCGCGCGCCGCCGCGTCCATCTGCCTGCCCGTAACGCCGGCCTTCGTCACCGCGATACCGGCCAGCTGCGCCTGCAAGACGGTGTGGTAGACCGCGTCCATCTTTTCCGACACATAGCCCAGCGCGATGGTGCGCGTCATGTCCGAGCAGTAGCCGTTGTACAGGCAGCCAAAGTCCATCGTCACAAAATCGCCGTATTGCAGCTCCCGTTCGGACGGTACGCCGTGCGGCAGGCTGGTATTGGGGCCGGAGACGGTGATGGGGTCGAACGACGGGCCTTCCGAGCCGAACTTGTACAGCCGGTAGATCAGCTCCGCGCACAGCTCTTTTTCCGTCATGCCGGGGCGGATGATGTTCAGAAGATCGGCGAACGTGCGGTCGGTGATCTTCTGCGCCATCTTCATGTTCTCAATCTCCCACGGCTCTTTGGCCGCGCGCAGGGCATTGATCTGCCCGGAAAACGGCCGCAGCACCACGTTGAGCTTGGTGTTGTAGCCGGTGTATTCCTCAACGGTGAGCGTATCGTCTTCAAAGCCCATCGTCTTGATGGTGTGCGCGGCGATGGCGGCGTTGATGCGGCTGGAGTACGGGTTTGCCGTGTCGACCATCTGCACCGTGAACTCGGGCAGGTTGTTCTGCGCGCTTTCGATGTAGCGGAAGTCGGTGAAGTAGTAGCTTGCTTCCTTGCAGATGACCGCCACGCCCTCGGCGATGCCGTATTCGGCGGCATAGCGGCGGTTGTGCGGCGAAGTCAGCAGCAGCGCGTCCACCTCGCCCGCAGCGAGCAGCGCGCGGTATTTTTCAATGTTCTTCATGGCGGATCCTCCTTTTTCCCATTGCGATAAACGGCAGCTCGGCCACATGGCGGAGCTTGAGCCAGATGTTGTGGTTGTCGATGGCTGAGATCAGAATGGACTGCACACCCGCGCAGTTCGCGCCCAGCATATCGGTGTAGATCTGATCGCCCACGAGCGCGCAGTGTGCCGCGTCGAGCGAAAAGCGCGCCAGACACGCGCGGATGCCGCGCGAAAAGGGCTTTTTTGCATGGGTCACGCAATCGAGGCCGTAGCGCTCGCAAAAGCGCACCACGCGCGGCTTGCGGCTGTTGGATACGACGCACAGGCCGATGTCCGAGCGCTGCATCTGCCGCAGCCAGGCGGTCATTTCCTCCGTCGGCACGTCAGTCGTATACGGTACGATGGTATTGTCAAAATCCAGCATCAAAAACGTGATGCCGCGCGCTTTGAGCGCTTCGGCGCGCACGTCGGTCAGGTGCGGAACGATCATCTTCGGTAGAAAAGAAAACGGCATAATAGCTCCTGCTGCTTCATAGTCATTGCGTATTCCGGGGGAAAGTATATCACAAAAAAGGTGGTTTGTCCATGCTCGTCTATCCGTTTCGCCCCGCGCAGCCGTTTGGCTACAGTCTGCTCGGCTTTGACGAGGAAACCCGCGCGCCGGGCGCGGAGCTGTATCTGCTTGCGCGCGGGCAGCGTCTTCCGGCGGCGTTTGCCGGCTCGTTCGCGTTTTGTGACGCGCCGCAGCCGCCGCAGCAGTGTTTGCAGCCGGTCGGGTGTGCGCGCGCCGACGCGCGCGCAGTCTACTGCGACACGCAGATCTCCGGCGGCGATCTGGCCGCGCACCTGTCGGCGCTGCTTGCGCAGTGGGGCGAACGGCTGTGGGTGTATCTGCTGCCGATGCGGCTGCGCTTTTGTGTCCCCTGCCCGAGCGGACAGGGTGAGGCGCTCACGGAAGCGGCGCTCACGCAGCTGCTGGCGCAGCAGCCGTCACATTACTCGCCCGCTCTGGTCTGCCGCTACTGCTTTTACGCCGACGAGGCGGGCGCGTGGGTCGTGCTGTTTGACACGGACGAAACGCGGCGGGAAAAGTGTGCGTTGGCGCGCCGTCTGGGTGTGCGGCAGCTGTTCGGCTATCTGCCGGATGGCAGCGGCCGTTAGTTCTGCGCCGTCTCCGACAGCTCCAGCCCCGGGTTGCGCTTGAGCAGGAAGTTGATCGACCACTGCGAGGCAAACACCAGCAGGCTTCTGCCGCGGTAATCTTCCAGCAGCTCCGCATCACTCGACAGATACAGGTCTTTGAGGTCGGCCACGGGGGCTTTGGTGATGAAGCGCAGCTGCTCGTACGGCAGCTGCTGCATCCGCAGCTCCACGCCGTACTCGGCCTTCATCCGGTATTCAAACACGTCAAATTGCAGCGTGCCGACCACGCCCACGATGACCTCTTCCATGCCGGAGTTCGGCACTTTGAAAATCTGGATTGCGCCCTCCTGCGCGATCTGCTCCGTTCCTTTGAGAAACTGCTTGCGCTTCATGGAGTCTCTGGCACTCACGCGGGCGAAATGCTCCGGCGCGAACGTGGGAATGCCGCCGAATTTAAACTTTTTGCCAGGCGTGGTGATGGTGTCACCGATGGAGAAGATGCCCGGGTCGAACACGCCGATGATATCGCCCGCATAGGCTTCGTCGACGATCTCGCGTTCCGAGGCCATGAGCTGCTGCGGCTGCGACAGGCGCATTTTTCTGCCGCCCTGCACGTGGTAATATTCCGTATCGCGCTGGAACTGTCCCGAGCAGATGCGCATAAAGGCCAGCCGGTCGCGGTGCGCCTTGTTCATGTTCGCCTGAATTTTGAACACAAACGCGGAGAACTCCGGGCTGAACGTGTCGATCACGCCGCAGTCAGCCTCGCGCGGCAGCGGGCTCGGGGTCATGCGCAAAAACTCTTCCAAAAACGGCTCGACGCCGAAGTTGGTCAGCGCCGACCCGAAGAACACCGGGGACAGGCGCCCCGCGCGCACCTCGTCGAGATCGAACTCGCGTCCCGCGCCCAGCAGCTCCACGTCGTCGATGAGCTGCTGATGCCGCCGCTGGCCGATCAGCTGCGCGACCTGCTCGTCATAGAGGTCGACTTCGAGCTTGTCCGCGCGGTTCTTGCCCGACACGCCGGAGAACAGCAGCAGCTGGCTCGCGCGCCGGTCGTACACGCCCTGAAACTCCCGTCCCGAGCCCATCGGCCAGTTGCAGGCGTAAGTCTCGATGCCCAGTTCGTTTTCCAGCTCGTCGAGCAGATCGAACGGGTCGCGCGTCTCGCGATCCATCTTGTTGATAAAGGTGAAAATGGGAATGTGGCGCATGGCGCAGACCTTAAACAGCTTGCGCGTCTGCGGCTCAACGCCCT
>CAYSTN010000112.1:0-3706 GCA_964434135.1 uncultured Oscillospiraceae bacterium | reverse complement strand
AGCAAGCCCTCTCAGTCACCTACGGTGACAGCTCTGGCAGAGGGAGAGCCAAGGGCGCGGCAAGGCCGCGCCAAGTGGCGGGACACATGGGTCCCGCCCTATGAGATTCGCAGGAACGCGAAGGGCGTGGATGAGAATCAAATCGTCTGCATGGTTTGCAGGACTTCGGATTTTTGCGGGATGGACGGGATCGCGCCGCGTTTTTGCGTCGACAGGCTCGCCGCGCTTGCGGCAAAGCGCACGATATACGCGAGATCTTCCTGCGTCAGCGCCTGCGGCTCTTTATCCAGCTCCAGCAGCCGCGCCACGGCGCTGCCGCCGAAAATATCGCCCGCGCCGGTCGTGTCGATCGGCTTCACCTTCGGGCAGCCGCAGGAGAAGGTCACCGTGCCCGTCGAGGCATAGCAGCCCTTCGCGCCGAGTGTCACAAGCACCAGCTGCGCGCCAAGCGAAAGCACACGCTGCGCGCCCTGTTCGGGTGTGCAGCCCCAGAGGAAGTCGACTTCCTCGTCACTGATTTTCACCACGTCGGCCTGCTGCAAGCCCCAGAGCAGCTGCTGCCGGGCTTCGTCCTCGGACTGCCACAGCGGCGCGCGGTAGTTGGGGTCGTAGGTGATGCGCTTGCCGTGCGCTTTGGCGTAGGCCACGGCCTGCTGCGTGGCGCTGCGCGCCGGTTCCTGCGTACAGCTGAGTGAGCCGAAGTGGAACACGCGGCAGCGGTCGATGCAGCCGGTATCGACTTCCGGCCACGAAAGCTGCGTGTCCGCGCCGGGCTTGCGCGCAAAGGCAAACGACCGCTCTCCCTGCGCGTCAAAGGTCACGAACGCCAGCGTGGTAAAATAGTTCGGGTCAACGCGCAGACCGACGGTGTCGATGCCGGCCTGCCGGAGGGTACCGGCCAGCAGCTGTCCAAAGGTATCATCACCGACCTTGGCCAAAAATGCGGTCTTTTTTCCGTAAGCGCTGAGTGCGGCCAGAAAATTGCCGGGCGCGCCGCCGGGATTGGCCGCAAGCGTCGGGTAGCCGTTTTCGTCGTGCGCCTGCTCGGCCAGATCGACCAGCAGCTCGCCCAGTGCAACAACATCGTACATTGTGATTCCTCCTGTTCGCGCATGGTTGATTTTTCCGGTTTCAATATACCACAAGTTTTCTTTGTTGACAAGTGCGCAAAGCCGCCGCTGCCGCAACTGCCCGGGGCGAAAAAATCCCGCGCGGTAGGTACGGTTTGTGTTGCCTTTTGTGGTTTTCGGTGGTATCATAGGAGCAAAGACAACAAACCGCACAGGAGGAGCTTTTATGGACTATTCGAAATTGCAAAACGGCAGCGATATCCGCGGCATTGCGCTCGAGGGCATCGAGGGGCAGCACGTCAACCTGACCGAACAGGCTTGCCGTGACATTGGCCGGGGCTTTGCCGTGTGGCTCAAAGAGCAGCTCGGCAAAGAGCATCTGCGCGTGTCGGTCGGACGCGATTCGCGTCTGTCCGGGCCGCAGCTGGGTCAGTGGCTCATGCAGGCGATGGCCGCCGAGGGCATTGCGGTCACGGATCTCGGCATGGCCTCGACTCCGGCCATGTTCATGTCGACCGTTACTCCGGGCTACTGCTTTGACGCGGCGGTCATGATTACTGCCAGCCACCTGCCGTTCAACCGCAACGGCTATAAATTCTTCACGCAGCGCGGCGGACTGGAAAAACAGGATATCGCCGCTATCCTCGCGCTTGCCGCGCAGGATGTCCACACCGGGCTGGCTGCCGGGTCGATCGAACCGGGCAGCTTTATGGATGCGTATGCGCAGCTGCTGTGCGGCAAAGTCCGCGCTGCGGCCGGGTGCGAACAGCCGCTGGTCGGAATGCGCATCGTTGTCGACGCGGGCAACGGCGCGGGCGGCTTCTACGCGTCGAAGGTCTTGCAGCCGCTGGGCGCGAACACCGACGGCTCTCGTTTCCTTGACCCTGACGGTTCGTTCCCCAACCACATCCCGAACCCGGAAAACGAAGCGGCCATGCAGTCGATCATGGACGCGGTGCGCCAGACGAAGGCCGATCTTGGCATCATCTTCGACACCGACGTCGACCGCGCGGGCGCGGTTTTGTCCGACGGGTCAGAGCTGAACCGCAACCGCATCATTGCAATGATGGCTGCCATTTTGCTGCGCGAACATCCCGGCACGACGATTGTCACCGACTCCATCACATCCACGGGTCTGGCCGCGTTCATCGCCCGGCACGGCGGCGTTCATCACCGCTTCAAGCGCGGCTACCGCAACGTCATCAACGAGTCCATGCGTCTCAACGCCGCCGGGCAGGACAGCCAGCTGGCGATGGAGACTTCCGGGCACGGCGCACTGAAAGAGAACTACTTCCTCGACGACGGCGCTTATCTCGTCACGCGGCTGCTCATTGAGCTGGCGCGCGGCAAAAAAGAGGGCTACACGCTCGAGTCGCTCATTGCCGATCTGGCAGAACCGGCCGAGAGCCGCGAGTTCCGCATGAACATCCTCGTTCCGGATTTTAAACCCTATGGACAGGGTATCATCGACCGGCTCACCGCCTATGCAGCCGAACAGCCCGGCTGGTCGATTGCGCCGAACAATTACGAGGGTCTGCGCGTTGATCTGGACAAAGACCACGGCGACGGCTGGTTCCTGCTGCGGCTGAGTCTGCACGATCCGCTCATCCCGCTGAACATCGAGTCCGATTCCGTCGGCGGCGTACACACCATCGCGGCGCAGCTCGCGCCCTTCCTGCGGCAGTTTGACGCGCTGGATACCGGCGCGCTGACGGCCTTTGCCGAGTGATATGACCGAAAACCGCGCGCGTGTCGCGCTCATCACCGGCGCGTCCGGCGGCATTGGTTCGGCCATTGCCCGCCGTCTGGCCGCCGAGGGTTTCCGGCTGGCGCTGTGCGGCCGGAGTGCGCAAAAGCTTGAAGCCGTGCGCGCGTCGCTGCCGCAAGAGGCGGCGTGTGTGCTGCTGCCGGGCGACGTGACGGCGCTTTCGTATCAGGACGCGTGTCTGGCTGCCGTGCAGACGCACTTCGGCGGGCTGGACGTCCTCATCAACTGTGCGGGCGTGGCGCAGAGCCAGCCGTTTTCCGACATCACACCCGAGCAGTACGACCGCATTCTGGATTTGAACTGCCGCGCACCGTTTTTCCTGTGCCAGAAGGCGCTGCCGCTGCTGCGGCAGTCGGATGCGGCGAGTATTGTCAACATTGCTTCCGTCACGGCGCACAAGGGCTATGTTCTGCAAAGCGCCTACGCTGCGTCGAAACACGCGCTGGCGGGCTTTACCAAGGCGCTGGCCGCCGAGGTCTATGCCGAGGGCATCCGGGTACACCTGATCTCACCGGGCGGCGTGTTCACCGATATGGTGCGCGTATCGCGTCCCGATCTGACCGGGCAGGATATGATCCTGCCGGAAGACATCGCCGAGATCGCGGCATTTTTGCTGCTGCACCGCACGAATGCCGTCATCGACGAGATCGAAGTTCACCGCGCAAACAAAGCGCCCTTTGCGTAAATATCAACCCATCCGGTTCTGACCGGCAGCTGCTGTTTCCCGGCGGCTGCCGGTTTTTGTGCGCAACAGCCGCTGCAATCGTTTCCAATAAAAAATACGACGCGCGGCGGCAGATTTTGTGCAAAAGTGGGCCTCATAGTAAATTAAATGCAGAAAAGAGTTGAACGCTCTTTTCTGCATTAT
>CAYSTN010000111.1:0-3986 GCA_964434135.1 uncultured Oscillospiraceae bacterium | reverse complement strand
GCGAGGATTCGTTCCGGCAAGGTCGGTTTCGACGCGCAGCAGGGCGAGGGATATGGAGTTTGCTGCGACGCGGGCATCGACCCCTACGGGTGCTTTGCAGATTTGAAAGAAGCCCTCTCAGGCGGCTGCGCCGCCAGCTCTCCCAGAGGGAGAGCCAAGGGGTGCGGCAGCATCGTGTCAGGTGCGGTGCGAATGAAAAAAATTCGGGCGGACAGAGTCGTCCGCTCCTACAATGCTCTACGGAAAAACGATGGGCGCGGCAAGCCGCGCCGGGCGGCGGGACACACGAGTCCCGCCCTACGGGTGCGGTGGAGATTTGTTGCAACGAGTCGGCGGGATGCGGGGGGTATCAGCGTTGGCTGACGGAATACTCTTCGTCGCGGAAGATCAGATCGTCCACGTCACCGCTGTCTGTAAGCGGTCTGCTTTCTCTGTTCATAAACTGCCTCCTTTTTCTGCATTCTGCTTAGTATATGCTGTGCAGCAGAAAAAAGCGCGCGAACGCCGGTGGGCAGCTAAATCTTATTTTGTCAGGTGCAGTGCGCGGTCACACAGTTCGCAGAACAGAAGCCCACACGCCAGCGCATCGCCCTGCACGTCGGTTCGCGTCGGTGGTGCGTTAAACACAAGGCCGCAGGCGGCATCCAGTGTGGCGGGCGGTCCGCCCTTGCGCGCGAGCAGCGACTGTACGGCGTAGACCGGGCGCGCAGCGCAAAGCGTCCGGCAAGCGCGCAGCCGCGAGAGGGTCTGCGCAGAAAACACGACGAGCGGTGCGCCATCGGCCAGAAGCGTATCCAGCGCCGCGCAGATGCCGTCCGCATTCGCAGCATCCAGCGTACAAACGGCCAGCTGCGTCGGAGCAAAGTGACGAAATTCCAGAACGGCCAGCGCAGCTGCGTCCTTTTCCCCGGAAACAGGCCGGTCTGCGAGAACATAAAACGTCTCGAGTGACGCGCTTTCCGTCTGCCGCGTGAGCCGCTGCGGCTGCGGCAGGTCTGCTTGCGGGTCGGTATGTGCAGCATCTGGCAGCGGCGTGAGTGCAGCGCTGCGCACCCGGCGCAGCTGCTTTTCAAACCACTGCTGGGTGGCAAGCGCCGCTTTGAGCTGCCGCTCCTGCTCGCTCACACGCGCTTGCAGTGCTGCACTCAGATCAGCGGTCAAACTGCCCGAAATGCGCCGTCCGGGGATGCGTCCACGCTTGCCAAAGCCGGGCAGCAGAAACTCGTCCGCGTAGTCGCTGTAGCGAAGCTTTTGCTCCAGCAGCGCCAAAAACGCCGCGCTCGACTGCGCGCCGCGCCAACGTTCGGAAAAGACGCGGCACAGCCGAAGATCACGCTCCAGACTCCATGCCGCGCCGCAGCACGTGAAGGCATCGAGCCGCGTGTACGCCTCGCCCAGCGTCTGATACAGCGCCGCTGCGCCCTGCTCATCCTTTGGCGGTTCGGGCGGCTGCGGCGGCGCAGGGGGCTTTGGCGCATCGGTCAGAATGTCCGGCAGCGACTGCGGCGTAAGAGCCGCCGGTTCGGGTCTGGGTGGTTCGGGTTGCGGCTGTGACTCCGATTGCGGCGCGCGGGTACGCTTGGGCAGCGCGAAAAAGATCACCACGCCCAGCCCGCAGGCCGAGAGTGCAAGCGCCGCGACCAGCTGCACGGATGAAAGGCCAAAGCCCAGCAAGATCAGCAAAAAGCCAATGATTATCCCCTTGATCGATCGCACGCTGCGTCCTCCTTTTGCTTGGTGGGGAATTTCTCCAGACAATACAGCTGCTCCTCGTCCAGCTGATCGCCTCCGGGCGCGAAGCGGTAGCCCAGCTCCTGATAAAAATGCAGTGCATTGATCGAAGCCGGGATCACAACGCGCGGCGCGCCGGTAAACCACGGGTCGCGTTCAATGGTCTTGATGAGCGCGCGGCCAACGCCGCGCCGCTGCTGCGCAGGCAGGACAAACACGGAATACAGGCAGCTCTCGGCAGGGTTTTTGTGGTAACGCCCGATGGCCGCGCAGCCGATCACGGTGTCCTGCTCACAGGCAACGTAAAAGTGCATCTGCTCGCCACGCGCGAGAAAGTATTCGCGCGTCTGCTTGCGAACCATTTCCTCGACAAATTCTGCGCTGTAGACCCTGCCAGAGGTGATCTGCGTGGCCAGCGCGGATATGCGCACCACAGCCTCGGCATCATCCGGACAAAAACGGCGAATGTACATTTTGCTTTCTCCCCCACGTTTCCCGGTTTTTCGACTGCCTGTATTATACCACATCCCCAGGGGTTTGCAAAGCGGCAGTGCAACAAAACACACGCGCGTTCCCTGCCCCTGACAAGGCGCTGCCTGTGCGCCAGTATAAACGAACACCATTCGTTTATGAGAAGAGGCTCCATATGCCGCGAAAAGGCTTAACAAAAGAACGCATCGTCGCAGCGGCTGCGCGTCGAAACCGACCTTGCCGGAACGAATCCTCGCCAGCGAGGCATCGTTCTTCTAAGCTCGGTTTCTCCTTTCAAAATTGTGACCACTTCGTTGGGTCACAATTCTTTTGATAGATTTTTCGGGCGGACAGAACCGCGCTTATGCGAATATGCAGAGAATCGGTGGGTATGCACCCACCGATTCTCTGCGCGTCCGGCGAAAAAAAGCTTTTCGCCGGACTGTTTATAATTGCAGCTGCCGCGCAGCATATTCATAGGCGGTTTTGTAGTCCTGCATCTCCCGGCTTGCCAGTTCCATGCTCTGGCACAGCTCCCGCTCAAGCAGCTTTGGCAGCGCGCCGCGCGCATCGGTCTGCCGCAGCAGTGCTGCCGCGCGCGGATACTGCCCGCGCAAAAGTTCCACTCTCGCCTGTAAAATAAGGAATTCTGCCCGATCTGTCTCCGAAATATCCGTAACCGCACCGAGCGCCCGTTCGGCCTGCTCCGGCTGCCGCTGCGCAAGATAATACCGCGCCATCGTCAGCCGGTACTGTGTGCCCAAGCCCTGCTCACAATACAGCGCGCGATACTGTGAAACGGCGCTTTGCAGCTGCGTGGCGGCATTTTGGTCCGACTCTCGGCCATCCGATTCGCGCGCATTTTCTGCCAATTCGCAGCGCACCAGCACCGCGCGCATTTGCAGCGAAACCGCCGAATTTTCGTAAAAACTCTGCCCGTTCCACCGCAGCGCCTGCTCTGCCAACCGGCGCGCGGCATCGAAATGTTCGCACAGCAGCGCATGGTGCGCGGCCTTTGCCGCACACAGCGCCAGCAGCAGCGCCTGCTCGTCATCCGGCGCGCCGTCCGGCGCAAGGGCAAGCCCACCGGCATAGTCACCCGCGCGGTAGCGTTCGCGCAGCTGCTCGGTGCGCGCAAGCGCGGCCTGCTCCTGCTCGTCGGCCAGCAGCCACGCAAGCTTCACGCCCAGCACCGAGGCCAGATATTCCAGCGTACCGACCGAGGGTGAGGCCAAGTCGTTTTCAATCTGCGAGAGCATATTGCGCGTGATACGCTCACCTACCACCTGCGCTTGCGTCAGACCGCGTGCCTGCCGCGCCTGCCGCAGCTTTTGTCCCAGCGTCATATCTCCATCTCCGTAAATATCATTTACTTTTTTAATCTTATCACAGCCACGAAAGGCGCGCAAGTACAATCGCATAAAAGGTTGATTTTTCGCCGCAGCGTGATACAATATCAGATAGAAACCATATCGACCGCTGCCAAAAACCAATCGATCAGGAGGCCACCGCCATGAAGCGTTTGCTGCTGAAAAACATTGCTGCGCTCGTTTCCTGCGACGAGCAGGACAGCGTCTACGAAAACGTCGATCTTTACACCGAAGACGGCGTGATCCGCGCCATCGGTCAGGCGCTGGACAAGCCCGCCGACGAGATCATCGACGCACGGCACTGCCTGTGCTACCCGGGGCTTATCAACACGCACCACCATCTGTATCAGCAGTTCTCCCGCAATCTGCCGCAGGTACAGAACATGGAGCTGTTCGACTGGCTCAAAACGCTCT
>CAYSTN010000110.1:0-4011 GCA_964434135.1 uncultured Oscillospiraceae bacterium | reverse complement strand
GTGTTCGTGCTGGAATGGGCAGAGGCCTAATCGTATGGATGAAGAAAAAACCAGAGAGTCAATGACTGTGCTTGTGGTTGAGCCTGGATATGAACCCTACGAAAAAACCATCCCAAACACGTTGGAAGCAAAACAGGAGCTTGTTGGTGGTCTGATTACTGCTATCTATCCCTATGAGGAAATGGTAGCAATTGTTGCAAACGATGAGGGCATTTTGCTTGACATGGAGTTTAATCGCAGTGTCGAGGGCGGTTACGGCGGTGTGTTTGGGCCATTTTTCGTGTGCGGACTGACGGAGGATGACTTCTGTTCACTGCTACCTGACCAGATGGAACGCTTCAAGAAGAAATTCCACAAAGCAGAGCTGTTGCTTGGTATTCGCGGCAATGATCTGGTTACGCTGAAAGTTGAGCCGAAATCCAAAATTCCGAAACCGGAACAGGAAAAGAAGCTACCCATGAAAGAGCGATGAGCCTGCCGAAAGAACCATCGACCGATCCGGTTGCTGTACTGACAGAAAAGCTGAAACAGGGCGTGCGCGAGGTCTTCGCCAGTGGGCGGTATGCTGAATATCTGAATACCATGTCAAAGTTTCATTCATATAGCTACGGCAATATTCTGCTTATCCTCATGCAAAACCCGGCTGCAACCCATGTGGCCGGGTTTCAGGCATGGAAGAAGCAGTTCGGGCGCAGTGTAAAAGCCGGAGAACATGGCATCCGGATTCTTGCACCGTGTCCCTATCGGCGGTTTGTGGAGCAGGAAAAACGTGACCAGAACGGTAAAACCATTCTCGGTGCGGACGGTGCGCCGTTAAAGGAGCGCACATTGGTGCAGCTTCTGAAATACCGCGCTGTTACCGTGTTCGATATTTCGCAGACCGAAGGCAAGGAACTGCCCAGCATCGGTGTTTCAGAGCTTCACGGCGATATCTCGCACTATGCGGAACTGGCAGACGCAATTACCAGTGTCTCGCCGGCTCCTATTTTATATGCCGCGCCGCCCGGCGCGGCCAAGGGCTGCTTCAATCATCTTACAGAGGAAATCATAATCCGTCCCGGCATGAGCCAGACACAGACCATCAAGACAATGCTCCATGAGATCAGCCACGCCTCGCTTCACCGGCGTAAAAACGGTGAGCCGCCAAGCAAAGACCGGCACACCCGTGAGGTCGAAGCCGAGAGCGTGGCCTATGTGGTCTGTCAGCACTTTGGCATTGATACGTCGGAGTATTCCTTTGGCTATGTGGCTGGATGGAGCAGCGGCAAAGAGCTGGATGAGCTGAAAGCGTCTTTGGATACCATCCGCACCTGTGCTGCAGACCTGATCGATGCCATTGAAGAAAAACTGCCGGACTGTATAAAGTGGAATGAAGAAACAGGCATAACAAGCTGCAAAAAATCGTCACTTCCTGAAAAGTGACGATTTTGCCGATTTGTAATATAACGCTCAAAAGCGGGATGGTGCATATCGGACAGTTACAATGATAACTGCTTTCTGCGCTTCATTTACACGATAAACGACAACATAATTTTTGATAAGCAGTTGTCGATACCCCTTGTTTGCATATGCACCTGTTTTTCGTGTCGGATAACGGTATGGCATAGTCTCCAAAGAGAGAATTTCCTGCTCAATCAGGGTGACGAGATCGAGCGCGGTTGTCGGTTCTTGGAGTGAACGTGCAATATATGCGTAAATGGCATCCAAATCACGCAGCGCACGAGGCATGATTTTGATACTGTATTTATCCAAAATACTTTCTCCTTAGAGAAGAAAGTGCTTCTCGTGCATCGTGAAGCTGAGCATTTGCGGCATATTCTGCTTCTGCATCTGCAATTGCCTTGTCTGTTGCGATGCAGTCCAGCATTTCCTCATAGGTTTCCATGCTCATAATCACCATATCACCATATCCGTTTTTCGTGATGAAAACAGGCTCCTGTTGGGCATGGCACACATTAGAAATCTCGGTTGTATTTCTCAGATCTGTAATTGGCCTGATCTGCGGCATACTGCCACCTCCCTTCATGCACATAATTATAGCATTATTATGTGCAAAATGCAAGACAACAAAACCTCGAAACAGGCAGCGCCGCTTTGCAGCGCTGCAATAGCAAGTATGTCGTTTGTTAAACGACCCTTGTTAGGGGCTTTCGCCCCTAATACCCCACGTTTTGCGTCTCACCGTGAGACGCATTTTTCATAGACACAGACCGTAAAATCCGTCTGACTGTGAGACGGATTTGGGACGGGAGGGATTCTTTGCGAAGCAGACCACACTTTACCGGCGTCTGGCTGAGTGACGCAGAATACGGCGAGCTTTTGCAGCTTTGCCGGAACAGCGGTCTTTCTGCCAGCGCCGTCATCCGAAAACAAATTCTGAACGAAACCGTCAAGCCGCGCCCACCGGATTGCTATGCAGAGCTGCTGCGCGTACTGTCCGGCATTGGCACCAATATCAACCAGCTTGCACACTGGGCGAACGGAAAAGGCTATGTGACGCAGGCTGAAATCCATGATGCCGCACGGATGGCGCGGCAGGCTTTCGAGCTGGTGCGAGAAACGCTTTAGATGGCTTATGACAAGATCATCGTCATTCACTCCCGACTGGATCGATGTCTGGACTATGTACAGAATGAAGAAAAGACGGATTTGAAAAGCGCAATGGACTATATCTGCAACCCCACAAAAGCGGGATTGCAGACGGCAATCAACTGTTCGTTGGAAGGTGCATTTTCACAGATGCAGGAAACCAAACGCCGATGGGGTAAGACCAGTGGTATCTTGGGATATCACATTGTTCATTCGTATGCACCGGGCGAAGTCACACCGGAACAGGCGCATGAGGCAGGCGTGGAATTTGCGCGGCGGCTGCTGAGCGACAAATATGAAGCGGTTGTCTGTACGCATACTGACCGTGGCCATCTGCATTGTCACATTGTTTTCAATTCTGTTTCGTTCATGGACGGCAGCAAATACCGCAGCGATTTCAAAAGCTATTTCCATGATCTGCGGGGCATTTCCAATGCCGTAAGCCGGGAGCGAGGCTTCTCCGTCATTGCATCTGGCGGTCAGGGAAAACAATATTCCGAGTGGCGTGCCGCGCGGGATGGAAAAACCACCGTTCGTGATCTTGTCCGGCAGGATATTGACGCAGCGCTGCGCGAGTGTGTGACCTATGATACCCTTTGGGAAACGCTGCGGCGGCAGGGCTATTCCATCAAGCGCGGCGCAAATGTCATGCACACAGCCGTCAAGCCGCCGGGTGGCCAGCGCTTTATCCGGCTGGATTCTCTTGGTGGGAGCTACACCGAAGAAGCTATTTTGCAGCGGCTCAGGAAGCAGCGAAATGAACCGGTTCTTCCGGCGCAGGCAGAGAAGCCGCCGAAATATTATCGCATCCAGCGCAGGGCAAACGCTTATCCACCGGTGAAGCGCGGCAGCTTTCGGGCGCTGTATCTGTACTATCTGTATCTGCTGTCTCCGCGCAAAAAGCGTCCGCAGAAAATTCCGTTTGAAACGCGGACGGAGATTTGCCGTGTCAAGCAGTACCGGCAGCAGTTTTTTCTGTTACAGAAGTATTGCATTGACACAAGACCGGAGCTGGATATGCTGTCGGATGCGCTGGCAAATGAGATGCAGATCATTACAGAGCAGCGCAGAGAATTGTATGCTCTGCGCCGCAAGCAACCGTCTGAGCAGTTGGAGACTGACATTGCAGTGCTGACTGCGCGGCTTCGCCCACTGCGGCGAGAACTGCGGCTGTGCGGCAAAATTACAGAGTTCGCCCCTCGAATGCTTCGACAGGTTGAGGAAATAAAACAGGAACAAGCAAAACAACACGCGCCGGAAGCGGCGCGGGAAAGGAGGCAGGGCTTATGGAGGTAAGCGGCGAAACGGCCGATCTCGTAGTCAAAGAGGGTGTGCAGTTTTCAGAAGAAGCAATCAAACTGTTGGCGCACGGCGCAAAAAATCTTGCCGCGCTTTTGTATGCGCTGGCAAAAGACGAAAAGA
>CAYSTN010000109.1:0-4094 GCA_964434135.1 uncultured Oscillospiraceae bacterium | reverse complement strand
AAAATAAGCGCGTCAGAAGTAATAACTTCTTTCGCACTTAATGATAAACGGCACACAAAAAATGCGCCAATATCACCCGCATTGACATTCGCGGCGATCCACGCTACAATCTATAGAGAAAAAACCAAATACTCGACGAGGAAGGAAGATGCCCGGTGCAAACCTGCTATAATTGTGGAAAACAAGTCGAAGATAACGTCCTGATTTGTCCGGAATGCGGCGCGCTGGTGAAGCGTTATGGCCGCCCTGAGCCGCAGTCTGCCGCGCAAAATGACCCATTTCCCGCTGAAAATCAGCCCGAAACGGCCGCATATCCGCCCCCTCACGCGGCAGTTTACCGCAACGACGCGGGAAAACTGAAGCTGCGCGGCGGCGTGATGTTCTGGCTGGTGCTGTGCGCCGTCTTCGCGGGGTATTCGCTGCTGGGCTTTTTCAGTATGCTCTTTGTCCATTCCCTTCAGGATGTGTACTTCGAGCTGCTCACGCAGTATCCCGAGCTGGAAGCCATGGGCGAGTTGATGCAGGCGATCTTGCTGAGTTTTGAGAGTTTCCCCGCTTATTATATCGCCGTTGCCGTGTTCAATGCCGCCGAGCTGTTCGGGCTTGTGTGGTTCGTCGCTTCCAAGCGCCGCGCCGCGTTCTGGGTCTATGCTGTGGCGAGTATCGCAGCGGTCATTTTGCAGCTGGCAATGGGCGGGGGACTGGGCGTTGTGATTTATTTGCTCGGGCCGGTCCTGAGTTGGCTGATGCTGCGCAAAAGCTGGTCACTTTTGCGCTGAAAACGCGAAAAAATCGCGCAAAAAACGGGTAAAAAACGTGCAAAATCGCGTGAAAAACGTGCAAAATCGCGTGAAAAACAGGTGAAAAACGTGCAAAAACCTGCGTCTTTTTTCAAAAAAGACGCAGGTTTTTTCTTCTACAGGCGTAGAATCACGGGACGATGATGTCGATGGCGCGGCTTTCGTTTTGGATATCGACAGAGCGGACGCTGCCGCCGAACTCGCCGTCGACCGTCCAGGAAACCGGCTCGTCAAACTCAAAGCGCAGCGCACCGGTCTGAGCGGTGATGAACGAATCGTTGTCAAAATCCAGCCGCAGCGCGCGCGTGGCGGCGAGGTTGAACGCGGCCAGGTTTTTGGTCGCGCGCACGAGAACCATTTCGTACAGGCCGTCGTTGAGCGAGATGCCAAGGTCGCGCGTGGCTTTGAAGCCGCCGACGGAGGTGGTGCTGGTCACAAGACCCACAAGCACGTCCGCTTCTTCCTGTTTGCCGTCGTAGTACACGCGCATATGCGTCGGCTTGAGCCGACCCAGCGCGCCCGCGCCGTTCATCAGGTAGGCCAGGCGGCCAAAGATGCGCTTGTCCTCCTGCGGCGTTTCGTAGGGGACATCGGTGAAAATGCCGAAGGCTGCGACATAGGTGAAAAAGCGATCGTCACCGAATTTGCCGATATCGAGCGGGTAGGGGTGGCCGCTGACGATCTGCTGCGCCGCTTTGATCGTGTCTTTGGACAGGCCAAGCGTCGAGGCTACGTCGTTGACCGTGCCGCCGGGGATATAGCCCAGCGGGGGTCTGTCCGGTTTCGGCAGCGCCATCAGGCCGCTGACGGCTTCGTTGAGCGTCCCGTCGCCGCCGGTGCAGACGATAAGGTCGTACTGCGCGCCGCGCGCGGCGATCTGCCGCGTCAGGTCACGTGGCCCGCTGGTCATGTGGACGGTGATCTCATACCCGCCGTCGGAAAAGATGCCCAGCACCTCCATGAGCGTCGAGCGAATCTCGGCATGGCCGGCGTTCGGGTTGATAAAAAACAGCATTCGCTTCATCGCAGACGTTCTCCTTTCGCGCAGCACTCAGCCCTGCACGATATCCGCAAGCGCGGCATTGTCGATGGTCTGCCCGGCTTCGAAACGGTCGAAGACCTGCTGCGAGATGTCCAGAGACAGCTGCGAGAGATAGTCGTTCTGCGCGCAGACATACCAGTACGGATGCTCGCACTCGGACGAGAAGTACATGATGTGGTAGCCAAAGGGCGATTTGACCACGTCGGTATCGCCGCTCTGGCGCGAAGCGTCAAAGCACCACGCGTCAAACGTCTCGACCATCTGGCCGGGGAAGACGTTCTCGATGAGGCCGCCGTTGCCGGCGCTGGAGTCGACGGAGTGCTGCGCTGCCAGAAGGGCAAAGGACTCCTCGGTGCGTTCGCCGTTTTTCCAGTCATCGTACACGCTCTGCGCGGTCTTCTCCGCCTCTTCCCAGGACGCGTCGGTGTAGCTGCCGTCTTCGTTCGTCTCGGTGGGCTGGATGAGGATGTGGCGGACGTTTATCATGTTGACATCGCTTTTTTCAATGCCGCTGGCCGCATAGGTGTCAGCGTTTTCATCGAAGTAGGCGCTGATGTCCGCGTCGGTATAGCCCTCGGCATCGACCAGCGTTTGCAGGTACGCAGACGCGGTCATGTAGCGCTCGACATACGCGCGGTAGCCGCTCATGGTCGCCGACGGGCCATAGGCCGTTTTCAGATACTCCGTGGCATCGGCGTAGCCGTAGCTCAGAGCGGAGATGTTGAGGGTGTTTTCCAGAGAGTCGATGTATTCGCGGTCGGACTCGGCCAGTTCAAAGCCCGCAAGGCGCGCTTCCTGCCAGATGGCACTGACGCGCTCATAGGTCGTCAGCGCCGTTTGCAGGAAATACTGCTGCCAGGTGATGGTCTGGTCGTACATACACAGCTGCTCGTCAAAGGGCGTGGTGGGGTCGATGATATAGCCCAGATAGCTGCCGTAGCTGCTGGCGATGGTATAATACTGCTGCCAATAATAATACGGAAGGTCCCGGTTGGTCAGGCGGTCATCGCCGCAGGTGGCAACGACCTTGTCCAGAACCTCGTCGGTCAGCTCGTCGGCGGTGACGGTATAGCTCACGCCGTTGCCCGCGCTGTGCGTCTCGTCGGCCGGGGTTTCGGTTTCGGCAGGCGCGTCCGTGTCGGTTTCGGCATCGGCGTCAGTCTCCGGGGCGGCCGGAGTTTCGGTCTGTTCGTCCGCCGGTTCGGCAGGCTCAGAAAGAGCGGGCTGATCCTGCGCAGGCTTGCGCAGTCCCGGGATCACGCCCGTGAGCAGCAGCGCCGCGATCACCACGACCGCAAGCGCGCCCACGAGCCACGGGATATAGGCATCCGTCGGCTTGGCGGCGGATTTTTTCTCGTTCGGCTGTTCGGGTGCAGGGTCTTCTTTGACCGGTTTTTCCGCAAGCAGCGCGCGCTGCGCCTCCTCGTCCTGTGCATCAACGGTAAAAGACAGGCGCTGGCTGTTCTCGCTCACGCGGTCGGTTTTTTCCTCCATGTTGTGTTTCCATCCTTCCTTGCATGGTGTTTTCTAAGCATACCACAAGCCTGCGCGGTTTGCAATCGGGAGAATCCGGTTCAGATTTGAACATTTTTTGAATTTATCGCCGCCGTTTCCTTGACAAGCGCAGGAAAAATGGGTACACTGTAGCTGATATCTGCGATGAAAAGGACGAGTATGCCCTTCCTACGCGCAAAGAGAGCTGCCGGGCGGTGTAAGGCAGCGGCGAGAAGCGGCAGAATATCCCCTTGGAGCATCCGGGCTGAACCGCAAGCAGTAAGACCGGACGGGTCTTCCCGTTACAGAAGCAAAGTGTCCGCACCGAAAGGGTGCGGAAATTCAGGTGGTACCGCGGTAAGTGATCGCCCTGAACCCTTCGGTTCGGGGCGTTTTGTTTTTATCAGGAGGAGATTATGGAATACAAACAGACACTCAACATGAGCAAGTCCGGTTTCCCGATGCGCGGCGGGCTGCCGCTGCGTGAGCCGGATATGCTCAAGCACTGGAACGAGCTGGATCTTTATAACGAGCTGCTCAAAAAGAACGAAGGCAAGCCCCGCTTCTCTCTGCACGACGGCCCTCCGTTCTCCAACGGCGATATCCACATGGGTCACGCGCTGAACAAGGCGCTCAAGGACTTCATCGTCCGCTCTTACGCCATGCGCGGGTATTATACGCCCTATATCCCCGGCTGGGACAACCACGGTATGCCCATTGAGAGCGCCATCATCAAGAAGAACAAGCTCAACCACAAG
>CAYSTN010000108.1:0-4174 GCA_964434135.1 uncultured Oscillospiraceae bacterium | reverse complement strand
GATTTGCTCCATCATGCGAGCTTTGAAATCCGGTATGATCTGCGCCGGGAGAAAGTCCCGTACATCTGCGTCATACCGTGCCAATTCCTTGACCGCGCTGGAACTCAGGTACATGAACTGATGCTCTGCCGTCAGAAACATGGTATCAAGACCGGGATTGAGTTTATGATTCATGAGCGCCATCTGGAACTCGCGCTCGAAATCAGAAACGGCCCGCAGGCCCTTGATGATAATGGAGCTGCCCTGCTCTCTTGCGAAGTCGGCCAGCAGCTTGTCCGAGTGCATGACCGTGACATTGGGAAGCTGCGTCGTCACGCGGCGGATCATGTCGACCCGCTCCTCGGGCGAGAACATGGGGCTTTTCTCACAGTTGTACATCACGCACACGATCAGCCGGTCAAAATTCTTAGCTGCGCGGGTGATGATGTTCAGGTGGCCGTTGGTGACCGGGTCGAAGCTGCCGGGATAAATCGCTGTACGCATGGTGCCTCCGTCGGTCATCCTTTGCGGAAAATCGTCACCGCGGCTGTACCGTAGCGGTAGTCGCGGGCGTGGTTCAGACCCGGTATCTGCAACGAAAGTGTCTTGTCTGCGGGTCTTTCACAGACTATTATACCACCTTTCGTCAAAATGTCAATTTCTGAAGCGATTTTTAGCGCCGTTTCCAGAAAAACTTCTGCGTAAGGCGGGTCAAGCAGCAGCACATCGAACTGTTTGCGGCACGTGCGCAGATATACGGCATAGTCCGCCTGCACGACTTCGGCGCGCTCGAGCAGCCGTGTCTTGCGCAGATTTTCGCGAATGACGGCGATCGGCGCGCGCGCCTTGTCGACAAAGGTACACTGCGCCGCGCCCCGGCTGAGCGCTTCGATGCCCAGCTGTCCCGACCCGGCGAACAGATCGAGGACGCGGCGGCCTTCGATTTCAAACTGGATGGCCGAGAAGATCCCCTCTTTCACCTGATCCATGGTCGGGCGGGTATCGAGTCCCTTGGGCGCAAGCAACGTCGTGCCCCTGGCCGTGCCTGTGATAACGCGCATCGTTACGTTCCTTCCTTTTCATGAAAATGCCGGTAGACTGCCTGCGCCGCCTGCACGGGTAGTATCTGTTCAAGTTCTGACAGCTGCGCCGCGGCGATGGCCTTGATGGACTTAAACTGCTTCAAAAGCGTCTGCCGCCGCTTTTCGCCGATGCCCGGGATCTGTTCGAGTGACGACGCGCGCACGTGCCGTGAGCGCAGGGTGCGCTGGTACGTGATGGCGAAGCGGTGCGTTTCTTCCTGTATCGTCCCGATGAGCGCAAACACCGCCGGTACGGCGCTGATGGCAATCTCCTGTGTCTGCGCGGTGACGAGCGCGCGTGTGCGGTGGCGCTCGTCCTTGACCATGCCGAACACCGGCAGCGACAGCGCCAGCTCCCGCACAACCTGCTCGGCTACAGCCGCGTGTTCCACGCCGCCGTCGATGAGCAGCACGTCCGGCGCAGTGTCAAAGCCCGCGTCCTGCTGCACCAGATGGCGCAGCCGCCGCTGCAAAACCTGCCGCATGGACGCATAATCGTCCTGCTCGTCCAGTCCCTCGACCCGGAAGCGCTTGTACGCGGATTTGAGCGGCCTACCATCTTCAAACACGACCATCGACGCGACGATATCCGTCCCGGCCAGATTGGAGATGTCATACGCCTCCATCCGCTTTGGCACTTGCGGCAGCCCGAGCATATCGCCCAGCTGCTCCAGCGTCCCCGCGCGCCGCTCGGCGCGCGTTGTGATGCGTTCGGCTTCCTCGCGGGCGTTTTTCTGCGCCAGCGCGACCAGCTGGGCATTGTCCCCGCGCTGTGGGGTGCGAATGTGAACTTTGCGCCCCAGCTCCTGCTGCAAAAGCTGCGCGAACAGCTGTGCATCTTCGAGTTCATACGGTGTGAGGATGATCTTCGGTGCTGCGCCGCGCGAAAGATAAAACTGCTTGACCAGCGCACCGACGGCCTCGGCTGCATCGTCTGCCGCCGGGAGAATCTCGTACTCCTTATCCAGCAGACTTCCGTTTACATAATGCAAAACCGCGAAGCACGCGCGCGTCTGATTCTGATAGTACCCGATCACATCCGTGTTGGCCATGCTCCCGGCTGTGACCAGCTGCTTTTCGCCCAGCGACTCGACCGCGCGCAGCCTGTCGCGCAGCGACGCGGCCAGCTCAAATTGCAGCTTGTCTGCGGCGCTGGTCATCTGCTCGCGCAGCTCGTCGGTGACCTGCTTGTAATTTCCCTGCAAGATCATCGCCGCCTGCTCCATGCGCGCGTGATACGCCTGCTGCGTACACGACGGCTGACACCAGCCGTCGCAATTGTTCATGTGGTAGTTCAGACACGGGCGGTCTTTGCCCACGTCGCGCGGAAACTGTTTGCTGCACCCCGGCAGCTTGAGCGTCAGCCGCAGCGTGTCGATGACGTGCTGCGTCACGTGCCGGCCGCCGAACGGGCCGAAATAGCTGGCCTTGTCGGCGCGCACCTTGTTGACGAGCTGCATCGTCGGATACGCATCGCGCAGATCGAGCCGCAGATACGGATACCCCTTGTCGTCTTTCAGCAGGATGTTATACTTCGGCATATGCCGCTTGATGAGCGAACATTCCAGAATCAGCGCCTCAAACTCCGAGCGCGCGACGATGGTGTCGAAGTGATCGATCTGCGAAACCATGCGCCGCGTCTTGGGCGAGTGCGCCGCCGTGTCCTGAAAATACTGACTGACGCGATTTTTGAGTTTTTTGGCCTTGCCGACGTAGATGATCGTACCGGCCTTGTCCTGCATGAGATACACGCCCGGCTCATACGGCAGCGAAAGCGCCTTGTCTTTGAGTTCCTCAAACGTCATATCCGTCTCCGTCCATAATAAAAAAAGCGTTGCGAGCGCAACGCCGGTAACCCGTATTGCTCTGCCCGGAAGCAGCGGGAGGGGCACAAGACCCCTCCTGTCCGTTCCTGAAGCGACTCAGAAGACCTCTTTTACAAGCATATCGGTCAGCGCTTTGACTGCCTCTTCCTCATCGGAGCCTTCGGCAATGATGCTCACGCGTGTGCCCTTGGTAATGCCCATGGACAAAACGCCGAGCAGGCTCTTTGCGTTGATCTTGCGGTCCTCAACCTCGACCCAGATGCTGGACTTAAATTCATTCGCTTTCTGAATGAAATACGTAGCCTGGCGGTTATAGAGGCCGGATTCGCATTTGACGATGGATTGCTGCATGTACATAGACGACACTCCTTATATCGTGCTGGAGTACGCTCGAAACATTGCGCACTCTATTGACCTTCTAATTTTAACAAATTTCGTTGAAATGTCAAGCATTATTCCCGCGCAGGGGCATTGGATGCCCCGGATCGGACAAAATCACTTAAATTCCACGATGGTTACGCCGCTTTCGCCCTCGCCATACACGCCCAGACGGAACGATTTGACGTATTTGCACCGGCGCAGCTCCGTCTGCACCGCCGCGCGCAGTACGCCCGTTCCCTTGCCGTGGATGATACGCGCGTTGGGCAGATTGCCCAGATACGCCGCGTCGAGGAAATTGTTCAAAACCGGCAGCGCCTCGTCCACGGCCATGCCGCGGATGTCAAGCTCCGGCTGCACGGCGGCCTTGAGTTCTCGCACCTTTCCGGCGATGACCTTTTTTGCCGCGGCCTGCGTCTCGTTTTCCAGCAGATAGACCTCGTCTGCCTTGGCCGTAATCTGCATGATGCCCGCGCGCAGCTGATAGCTGCCGTCTTTGCCGATCGCCAGCACCGTTGCGCGTGTGCCGAGCTTCAAAAGCTCCACCGTATCGCCCACGCGCACCGCGCGGCTGGGTTCGGGTCTGGCACGCTGCTCGCGCTGCGGCTGCATCTTCTGCTCGACCTCGTTGAGACTGCGGCGCAGCTGCGCCTGTTTTTCGTTCGAGCCGGGCACGAACGCACCGTTTTTCGCCTGTTTACGCAGCTGTTTCAGCTCCTCGTACACCGCGTCCGCCGCGCGGCGCGCGTCGTCGATGATGTACTGCGCTTCCTTGCGCGCCTGCTGCGCGGCTTTTTCCTTTTCCTGCTTGATCTGCGCGTAGTACTCGTCGGATTTTTCCTTCTGCTTTTCCGTCTCACGGCGCAGACGCTCGGCTTCTTCGCGCGCCTGTTCCATCTGCTGGCGCTG
>CAYSTN010000107.1:0-4175 GCA_964434135.1 uncultured Oscillospiraceae bacterium | reverse complement strand
TTTTGTGCAAAAGTGCAAAGTTTTGCTTGCCGTAATCGCGTTAACGTGATATAGTGTTAAGAAATGCAGGGCTTTACGCCGCGCAATACCTGAGGGAGGAGAACAACATGAAACGAGAAAACCTGACGAAACGGGAAATTCTGGTCGTAGCGAGTATGCTCTTCGGTATGTTCTTCGGCGCCGGTAACCTGATTTTCCCCGTATACATGGGCCAGGCTGCGGGCAGCCGGATGTGGATCTCCGCGCTGGGCTTCATCGTAACCGGCGTAGGCTTCCCGCTGTTGGCCGTAGCCGCGCTGGGTATCAGCCGCAGCAGCGGTCTTCTGGAGCTGTCGAGCCGCGTAGGCCGTGGCTATGGCTATTTCTTTACGTGCGCGCTGTATCTGACCATCGGGCCGGCTTTTGCCATCCCGCGCTGCGCGTCCACGCCGTTTTCCGTCGCGGTACAGGCGCTTTTGCCTGCGGACTGCAATCTCACGCTGGCACAGGCGATCTTTACGCTTGTCTTTTTTGCCATCGTTCTGGTGTTCTCGCTGAAGCCGAGCGGCATTCTGACCTGGATCGGCAAGATCCTGACGCCGGTCTTCCTGGTTTGTCTGGGCATTCTGGTCGTCGCGTCGCTCGTCGCGCCCATTGGTTCGATCCGTGAGATTGAGCCGAGCGGGCAATACGCACAGGCTGCGTTCTCACAGGGCTTTTTGGAGGGCTATAACACGATGGACGCGCTGGCCGGACTGGCGTTCGGCATCGTGGTGGTCAATGTCATCCGTGGCCTTGGCGTGGAAAAGCCCGAGGCCGTGGCGAAAAACACCGTTCTGGGCGGTGTGTTCAGCTGCATCATCATGGCCGTTATCTATGTGTTTGTCACGGTGATGGGCGCGCAGAGCCGCGGCGCGTTCCCCGTGTTCTCCAACGGCGGTGAAGCGCTGGCTGCCATTGCGGACTATTACTTCGGCAAGACGGGGGCGCTGATTCTGGCGCTTATCGTCACGTTCGCGTGTCTGAAAACATCCATCGGCCTTGTCACGAGCTGCGGCGAGGCGTTCTGCGATATGTTCCCCAAGGGGCCGAGCTACACGGTCTGGGCGGTGATCTACTGCGTGTTGTCGCTGCTGGTGGCGAACCTCGGACTGACCTCGATCATTACCTACGCCGTGCCGGTTCTGATGTTCCTGTACCCGCTGGCTATCACGCTGATCCTGCTGTCGCTGTGTTCGAAGCTGTTTGGCGGCAGCCGCTGCGTGTATGTGAGCGTGACGGTGTTTGCGCTGTCCGCTGCGGTGTTCGATTTCATCAACGCGCTGTGCAAGGCGCTGCCGCAGGGTTCAGCGCTGGCCGCCTCGCTTGCGCCCGTAGTCGGCTTCGCATCGAGCGTCCTGCCGCTGTTTGAGCTGGGGCTGGGCTGGATCGTGCCGTCGATCGTGGGTCTGGCCATAGGTCTTATCATCAAAGCCATCCGGAAAAAATAACCGCATCTGCAAGCACTCAAGCAGCCCCGGGTATCCCGGGGCTGCTATGTTTTCAGCCGGCTGGGGTGTGTAAAAGCGCTGCCAAAAAGGCCACCTTTTGTCTGCCTGACAAAAGATGGCCTTTTTTGTGCTTGCTGTACAAAGCGGAATGCGTGAGGGATGGGATTGATTTTGAAAAAGAAAAGTCGCTGCGGACGAGGTATGGTTCGCAGCGATGTGGTACGCCCGAGGGGACTTGAACCCCTACCCTCGCGGAATGGAACCTAAATCCATCGTGTCTGCCAATTCCACCACGGGCGCATATTGCGCCGGGCTGCTTTTACACAAAATATGCAGCAGCCGGACGACTGCTGCATATTTTATCACACCGGCGGGGCAGTTGTCAACGCTGCAAGCGGCAGCTCGCGGCGTAAGCCGCGCGCAGCGCGGCTGCGTACTGGCTGTCGTTGACGGCCATCAGCGCCAGCGCGCCGCTTTTCAGGAAAGCCTGCACCGCAACGCCCTGTTCTTCCATGGCCAGCACGAGCGCAGCTGCCGCCGCGCTGTTCGGACACAGCGCTGCCAGAACGCTCAGATTCTCCCGCAGGACGAGCGACTGCGCGCCGTGCTGTGTGCGCAGTTGATCGGCAACGTGATGCAGCTGCGCCGTTGCCTGCCCGACCGGGACGAGGGCGGCGGCTTCGCCGCACAGTGCGCTGACGCACAGCGGCGCAAGACCCGCCTGCGTGAGCAGCTGGACGAGTGCATCCGTCTGCGCGCAGCGCAGCCGCAGCAGCGCCACACCGCGCCGTCCGGCAAAGCACACCTGCCACCGCTCCGGCTCGACGTGCGGCCGCACGAGCGTTCCGGGCAGCTCCGGTTCGCGCGTGGAGCAGATGCGCAGCACGATGCGCGCCTGCCGGACGGGCGCGACCGCGTCCTCATGCAGAACCTGTAAGCCGATATGCGAAAGCGCCGCAAGCGCGTCATAGCTCAACTGCGCCACCGGCGCGCTGTCCGGAACGATAGCCGGGTCGGCGGCCAGCACACCCGGCACATCCGTCCAGTTTTCGTACACATCCGCGCCGAGCGCCGCCGCGCACAGCGCGCCCGTCACATCCGACCCGCCGCGCGGCAGCGTCCGGATGCTTCCGTCGGGCGCAGCGCCGTAAAAGCCCGGCGTGACGATCTTTCGCCCGTCGGCCAACGACCGCAGCGCCGCATAGGACGCTTCGCGCTGCACACGTCCTGCCGCGTCGAAGCGCAGCCACTCGGCCGCGTCGATGAACGTGAAGCCAAGCAGATCGGCCATCAGCCGCGCGCAGAGATATTCCCCGCGCGAGACGAGCTGCGCTTCGGCGCTGTGCGGCGAAAGCTCTGCGTAAAGCCCGTCTGCAATGCGCTCGACCGGCACGGACAGGCCGCAGACGTTGCGAATCTCCACATACCGGTCGACGACCCTGCGCCACAGCGCCTGACAGCTCACGCCGTATTGCAGATGCGCGTGGCACAGATATAACAGATTGGTTATTTTATGATCGGCGACATGGCGTCTGCCCGCCGCGGAGACGATGACCACCCGGCGCGCCGGGTCGGACAAAACGAGCTGCCCCACGCGCGCGAAGGCCGCGCTGTCGCACAGAGAAGAGCCGCCGAATTTACACACCTTCAGCATCGATGCGCCTCCTTTCTTCCTGCACCATTGTATGCGGCTTTGTCGAATCCTGTCCGAAGAAAAAAACGAAAAACCTGCGCAAATTGTTCTTTACAATTTGAAAATTCTGTGCTATCATTGGTTCGTAGCGCCATACGCTGCACCCGTCTCCCAGTTTCGGGACAACGCCCTGCTCTGACGCAGGTCTTCTACCTGCCCGATACTTGGATTCCGGGAATCTTTTGAAAGGTGGAAACACAACTATGATGCGCAAAGAAGAAAAGACTGCTATCATCGAGCAGTACGCGACCCATGCCGGCGACACCGGCTCGCCCGAAGTCCAGATCGCTGTCCTCACCGCCCGGATCAACACCCTGACCGAGCATCTGCGTGAGCATAAGCAGGACAACCATTCCCGCCGTGGCCTTCTCATGATGGTCGGCAAGCGCCGCAGCCTGCTGGACTATCTTGCCAAGAAGGACATCAACCGCTATCGTGCCATCGTCGCGAAGCTCGGCCTGCGTAAGTAAGTCATAACCCCAAAAGGGCGGTCGGGCGACCGCCCTTTTTCACGAAACGCTCATTCATCATCTGCGCGTGGGTCTTCTTTAGCAGTTGAAAGTAGCGTCCGGCGTGGACGCCAGTTTCAAGTGCTAAACCTCCCGCGCGTGTTAATAACAAGGAGGTTCTTTCATGATTACGCACAAACAGTACCCCAATCATCACATTTTTGAGACGGAAATCGGCGGCCGTACCTTTACGGTCGAGACGGGCAAGGTCGCAGAGCTTTGCAACGCCGAGGCCATCTGCCGCTACGGCGATACCGTCGTCCTCGTGACGGCTGTTGCTTCGCCGCTGCCGAAGTCCGGCATCGACTACTTCCCGCTGACCATCGAGGTCGAAGAGCGGATGTATTCCGTTGGCCGCATTCCCGGCTCGTTCAACCGCCGCGAGGGCAAGCCCTCTGACCGCGGTGTTCTCATTTCCCGCCTCATCGACCGCCCGATGCGCCCGCTGTTTGACGAAGAGCTGCGCAACGACGTGGTTCTGACCAACACCGTGCTGGCGCAGGA
>CAYSTN010000106.1:0-4193 GCA_964434135.1 uncultured Oscillospiraceae bacterium | reverse complement strand
GCCTACTGCGCGCAGCAGGTCGATACGCTCTGGGACGAGGTCAAGCGTTTTGACAACCCGCATACGTACTACGTCGACCTGTCGCAGAAGCTGTGGGACATCAAAGACCGGCTGCTGCACGAGGCCAGCAGACGATAACGAAAGGAGCGGCGGGTATGCGCATTCGTGTGGGCATCATTGGACGAAATTTCGTCGTGGACTGGCTGCTTGCGGCCATGCAGCAAGTGCCGGAGCTTGTCCCGGCGGCCATCTATTCCCGCGCCGAACAGACCGGACGGGAGTTTGCGCAGAAGTACGGCTTGCAGCACGTATACACCGACCTGGACGCATTCGCGCAGGCAGACAGCTTTGACGCGGCGTATATCGCCAGCCCCAACATCTGCCACTACAAACAGGCGCTGCGGCTGCTGCGGGCGGGCAAACACGTGCTGCTGGAAAAGCCGGGCGTTCTGACGCGCGCGCAGACCGAGACGCTCGTGCGCACCGCGCAGGAAATGGGCGTGGTGTATCTCGAGGCAATGCGGCTGGTGTTTGACGATGCGCTGCCCATCATTCAGGCGGCGCTGCCGCAGATCGGCGCGCTGCGGCGCGTGACGGCGGAGTTCACGCAGTATTCTTCGCGCTATGACCGCGTGCGCGCCGGACAGACGGGTATCAACGCATTCGACCCGGCGCTGTGCAATGCGGCAATTCTGGATATGGGCTGTTATCCCATCCACGCGCTGGTGTCGATGTTCGGCGAGCCGTCGCAGGTGGCGGCGCAGTCGTACCATCTGGAAAACGGGTTTGAAGCGGGCGGTATCGCGCTTTTGCGCTATGAGGGTTTCGCGTGTGAGGCCATCTGGTCGAAGGTCTGCAAGCAGGCCGCGCCGACGACCTTCATGGGCGAGGACGGGTCGATTCTGCTCGACGATATCAACCACATCCGGCGCATCTGGCTCGCGCGGCGCAGCGGCGAAACGCTCGAGCTTCCGTATCAGGAAAAGCTGCCGAACAACATGATGTTTGAGCTGCGGGAGTTTGCCGGGTATATCAGCTCCGGCACACAGCCGGAAAAGCGCAACCGCGACAGCATCATCACCGCCGGCATCATCGAACAGGCGCGCCGGCAGACGGGGACGCTGTTTGCGGCAGAACGGTAAGACCCCCCCGCAGCCCTGACGGCAGTGATGACAGGGCGGTAAAAAAGAAAAGCAGAACAGGCATGAGCGAAATCATGCCTGTTCTGCTTTTCACGGCGCATTTACGGGGATAAAACCAACGGTGTCACAGCAGGGGAAAGACAAACAGCAGGCCCGGCAGGCGTATGTACTTATTTGAATTTTCCCAATTTCGCCATATCGGCAATCACGATCAGCGTAGTATCTGCTTCAAGCGGCTGCTCGGGATTGATATTTGCGTTTACCGTTTCTCCTTTTCGGATGGCGACGATATTGAAACCGTATTTTTTACGAAGATTTAATTCAATCAGGTTTTTTCCGCACCACTCGTCCCTTACGTCGATTCCAATCATAGACACATCCTTCGACAGCGAGATCATGTCAATCAATCCGGAACTGAGCAGATTCCGGGCAAGACGGATGCCCGACTCGTTTTCGGGGAAAACCACTTTGTCAGCACCCACACGAAGCAATATCTTTTGCTGCATCTCATTGGCGCATTTTGCAATCACAGTCTTAACGCCGGCTTCCTTGCATAGCGTGACGGCCATTACGCTTGCTTCCAGATTACTTGCCATACAAACGATTACGGTATCGATGCTGCCAATACCAAGGCGGGAGATGACCTCCGAATCCGTCACATCCGCACACTTGCAAACAGGCAAATATGCCGCTGCATCGTTCACGATTTTTTGCTCGGTATCGACTGCAACGACCTCCATGCCGTTCTCTACAAGCTCTCTTGCCACAGCCGTGCCGTATCTTCCCAGCCCGAAGACTGCGTATGTTTTCTCTGCTTTCATAGGATCCTCCTTTATCCGATACTGATATCTTCCGTCGGCTCGGAAATAACGTTCTGACTTTCATTTTTACTGCCCAAAGCGACCGCAAGCGAAATGGGGCCGACTCTGCCGAAATACATGGTTACGATGATAATGATCTTTCCAAATGTGTTGAGCGTTGCCGTCATATTTCTCGAAAGACCGACAGTTGCGGTTGCGCTAACCGCTTCATAGACCGCATCCATCACAGATGCGTGACTCGTTGCCAGCAAAAGGACAGTGGATGTGGTGCAGATCGTGAAAAAGGCTACGGCTACGGCAACTGCCTTTTTGATCGAGTCCTCAGAAATGCGGCGCGCGAACAGCGTCGCGCTTTTTTTGTTTCGAATCGTAGCCAATGCCGAGCAAACAAGGACGGCGATGGTTACGGTTTTCATACCGCCAGCCGTTCCCACGGGTGAACCGCCGATCAGCATCAGAATAATCGATACGGCAGCCGATGCATTTGTAAGATTCTCTTGCGCAACAGAGGCAAAGCCTGCGGTTCTCGTGGTGACCGACTGAAAGAAAGCAACTTGAATCTGATCGAATAAGCCCATCTCTCCGATGGTCAGGGGGTTGTCATATTCAAAAATAAAGATGAGAATTGTACCGGCCAGGATGAGCCCGGCCGTAACGGTAATTGCTATCTTGCTGTGAAAGGTCAGATGCCTGAAGATTTTTCTGTTTTTTTTCGAACGGCTTTTAACCACACGCAGAACGTCCCACCACACGATATATCCAAGACCGCCGAGAATAATGAGCGCAGAGGTTACAAGATTCACTAAGGGATTTGTGGCGTAATGACAAAGGCTGTTTTCCCCGATAATGTCAATCCCTGCGTTACAAAAGGCGGAAACCGAATTGAATACCGATATCCAAATGCCCTTTGCGCCAAACTCGGGGACGAACACGGGCAGATACAGAACAGCGCCAAGTCCCTCGACGATCAGCGTGCCGAATAACACGTTTCTGACAAACCTTGCAAGTCCTGACATGGTATTGAGATTGAAAGCATCCTGAATGAGCAGTCTGTCCCCGATACCCAGTTTTCTGTTCAAAAGAAGCATCAAACCTGTCATGATCGTGATAACGCCGAGTCCGCCGACCTGTATCAGCATCAGGATCACGATCTGCCCGAAAACACTCCATGTTGAAAAAGTCGGCAGTGGCACGAGCCCGGTCACACAGACTGAGGTCGTGGCCGTAAACAGCGCATCGATATACGACACAGCAATACCGTCCGCTGCGCTGATCGGAAGCGCCAAAAGAATGCTTCCGAGTAAGACTGCCAGAAGAAAACTCAAAAGTATGATTTGAGTCGTTGTAAATCTAATCTTTTTCATACGACTTTACGCTCCATGAACCAATACGGTTACCGGTTGAATGATTGTTTACGCTTAAACGATCAGCCACTCTTTTTCTATGATTTCGTAGTCCAGCCCATACTCATCGCAAAATTCTTTGAGCTTTTTCATTGCCTTCATATTTGGCCTGGCTTTATTAAGTTCCCAACGGTTGACGGTTGAAAGCGCCACATGAAACTTCTGCGCAAAATCCTGCTGCGTAAAAAACGCCTTCTGCCGGGACAGTTTTATAGCCTCACCCAAACTCATTTGGCGACCTCCTCGCACGATTTAAGCATTTTTATAGCACAAATTAGGCGTTTTGTCAATGTGATACAGGAAAAGACCGCGGAGTTTTTTGTGCGGTGGTCTTGTAAAAGCGGCGGTTGTGTGATACACTAAATCGGTTATATGAGAAAATGAGAAAAGAACCAGAATGGATTGGGAGGACACGACATGGCGAGCCTGAAAGAAGAAATTTCCCGGCGCAGGACGTTTGCAATCATCTCGCACCCGGACGCCGGTAAGACGACCCTGACGGAGAAATTCCTGCTCTACGGCGGGGCAATCGCGCAGGCGGGCGCAGTCAAGGGCAAGAAGAACTCACGCGCGGCAGTCTCGGACTGGATGGAGATCGAAAAGCAGCGCGGTATTTCCGTCACGTCCTCGGTGATGCAGTTCCAGTACAACGGCTTCTGCATCAACATCCTCGACACGCCGGGACATCAGGACTTCTCCGAAGATACCTACCGCACACTCATGGCGGCGGACTCGGCGGTCATGGTCATCGACGGCGCGAAGGGCGTTGAGCCGCAGACGCGCAAGCTGTTTAAGGTCTGTGCGATGCGCCACATTCCCATTTTTAC
>CAYSTN010000105.1:0-4263 GCA_964434135.1 uncultured Oscillospiraceae bacterium | reverse complement strand
AGCCCGCAGAGGTGCCTTGCGAGCCACGCTACCGTGCAAACGGCAGCTACACCTCTAAGCTTGTATATCATAAACGAGGGCAAATAGCAATGCGGACGTTCCCCACCGGGGGGACGTCCGCGATTTTGCTGTCATGAGGGCGCATCAGAGTGGCGCACCAAGCAGATATGTGAGGACAGGCGATTCTGAAAGGGAGTGCGTTAAAACGCATAAAAGCCTTCATGTCAGGTGACAAATGGGGATGGTCGAAATGCCGGATTGATGGTTCAGCTAGCCCTACGCGAACAGAGTGATTTTGCCGGTTATACGGTTTGCCGAACGGCGATGGAATGGTTCAAATAGATGCGTTTGGGAGAAAGCTCTGGATCTTCGATCCGCGCAATCAGCTCTGTGGCTGCGGCTGACGCTACTTCGATGGCATTTGTGGAAACAGTCGTAAGCTCCGGCGTAATATATTGCAGGACACTGGAATTATCGAATCCCATGATGCCGATGTCTTCCGGGACACACAGCCCCTCCGCTTGCAACGCGCGCAGGATCTTGAGCGCGTAAATATCGCCGGAGCAAAGCAGGACGGTTCTGCTGGCCCGCTTTTTCGCGCAGCTGACCGCGGCGTCCAGATATTGCTCATCGCCAACGATCTCACAGCGCAGCCCCGGATGTTTTGCGATTTCATCCTCTACACCGGACAGACGCTGTAAATGTGAATAGATATTCTGCTCTTTTTGAAGTGCGAGCGGCGGACATACAAACACGACGTGATCGTATCCTCTTGCAGCAAGGAAACTGACTGCATCCCGTGCTGCACGGTATTCATCGATCAGTACGGTCGAGATCGCATCGGAAACATAGTTGCCAATACAGACAACCGGAATCCCGAGTTCCAGCAGGAACGACTCAAATGTCGCGCCCTGATTCATTGGATTGAGCAGGATGCCGTCCACGCCCCGGTCAGTCAGTTCACGGATAATGTGCAGCTCAGCTTGCGTATCGCTGCCCTGTAATGCAATGTTCAGAAAATATCCTCGTTTTTGTGCGGCCTGATTGACTGCACCCAGAGATTGCGCAAAAATATAGTTTTCCACGTCCAGCGTGATAATGCCAATGGACATGGTGCGGCCTTTGTTCAGGCTTCGTGCCAGAAGGTTGGGACGATAGCCATTCTCCTGCGCAACGGCTAAAATGCGCTGCCGTGTTTCCTCGCCGACGCGATCATGGCCGTTGAGAGCGCGGATGACGGTTGTACGCGAAACACCGCAGATGTTTGCAATTTGATTGACTGTAATTCCCATCATACCGCCTCCGGAATAACTATAATGCTGCTTTAGTTTACCATGTATTCTGAAAAAAAGCAATAAACGCGCATGCAAACGCTCAGGAAAAGACTGCGCGTCGGCTTTTGGCCGGCGCGCAGCGCTTTAGTAAAGGAATCGGATCGTGTGGAAAGAGAGCGGCGGGAGAGAAAGTGTGCAGCCGTCGGCGTTTTCTTTCGGTGTCGAACAGCGCTGCATTGTAACTGCGTCGTGCTGAAGCTGGTTCGTAGTGAAAGGATTCTGTGCATACAGCTGGTCGTGTACAATATTTTTGGGAGAACCAAAACCCTGTAGGGAAAGCTGTAAATTCAGGCTTTCATCCGGACTGCGGTTCACCGCAAAAAAGACCGCCTCTCGTTTTGCCTCATTCCAGACGGCTACGTGATCCAGATAAGGAACCTCCGTAAACGCATCACAGGAATAAGCCGGAGAGTCCAAAACTGTTTGCAGAAGCCGTCCGCGCCCGTGCGCAGAGATTGCCGCGAAGGGATAATATGTTGTCTGCCGCCAAAGACCACCGTTCGGCTCTGTCATCAGGCAGGCGCTGATGTTGGTAAGCAGTGCCTGACAGCCGATTTTTACGATATCCGCATGGCGCAGCATACTCAAAAGCATCGAGGAAAAGAGCATCGCGTCTTCGTGGGTGTAAATCTGTTCGCTGATGGCTGGCGCGATCTGCCATGGGTGTGCGGCAACCTCTTGATCGACAGAAGCTGCGGGTCTTGCCCATACGCCCCACTCATCCAGACTGAGATAGACATTGTGTGATGTTTTCCAACGCTGTTTGGTGACACAGAGCGCAGAACGGAGCGTATTGAGATACCGATCCATATCTATGGCCTGCGCAAGAAATGCAGCGGTTCCCAGCGTTTGACCACCGTAGTATTGGTGGACGGAAAGATAGTCCACAAGATCGTAGGTCTGCTCCAGAACAGCCAGATCCCAGTCCGGAAATGACGGCATATCGGATTTGGAGCTTCCACAGACAGCCAGAGAAATGCTGGGGTCGAGCTGCTTCATAGCGCGGCCGGCTTGCGCGGCGAGGCTGGCATATTCCTGCGCGCTTCTGTGCCCAAGCTGCCAACGTCCGTCCATTTCGTTGCCGAGACACCAGAGCCGGATATTATACGGCTTTTCAACGCCGTGACTCCTGCGAAGCGCGGAGAAGGTCGTTCCGGCGGGGAAATTGCAGTATTCCAAAAGCTCCAAAGCGCTTTGAACGCTGCCTGTTCCTAGATTGACCGATAAGATTGGCTCGACCTGTGCTTTCTGGCTCCATTGCATGAACTCATTAAGGCCAAACGCATTGGTTTCAATAGACCGCCACGCAAGCTCCGGTCGGCGCGGCCGCTCCGCACGCGGGCCGACGCCGTCTCGCCAATTGTAGTTTGAAACAAAATTTCCACCCGGGTAGCGTACGCAGGACAGGTGCATATCATGTACAGCATTCAAAACATCCCTGCGGAAGCCGTCTTCATCTGCGCTGGCGTGCGAAGGCTCATAAACGCCGGAGTATACGACACGCCCCATATGCTCAATAAAAGAACCAAAGAGCCGGTCGTCGGTTCTTGCGCCCAAATAAGCCGCATTGCAAATCAGTTTACAGTCCATAACTCACCGTTATCCTTTCAGTCCGGAGCTGGCCATGCCCTGCACGAAATACTTCTGCCCGAACAGATACAAAATCAGCATTGGCAGCAGAGAAATCAGCGTTCCGGCAAATGCCGCGCCATACTGAATTGTGTTCTGCCCGACAAAAAGCGCCAGACCGTTTGCGAGTGTGCGCATACTGGTTTTGCTGGCTGCGAGCATCGGCCAAAGAAGATCGTTCCAAGAGCCGTTGATGCTGAGTATGATGAGGCAAATGAGTGCAGGCTTGACTTGCGGCAGCATGATGCGCCAGAAGATGCCAAATTCGGAAACGCCGTCAATGCGTGCGGCATCTTCCAGCTCTTTCGGAAGCCCTGCAAAAGCAGCACGCATCATAAAAATAGAACCTGCGACAGCTATCCGCGGAACGATCAACCCCCAATAGGTATCATACATACCAAGCTTGTTGACGATCAGAAACAATGGAACCATGATGACCTGAAATGGAATCATCATCGTTGCAAGCGTCAGCAAAAAGCAAAAGCTCTTTCCTTTGAACTCCATACGGGCGTAAACATATCCGGCCAGACTGTTGACGAAGACCGCGATAGCCGTAGTGCCGCCGGCATAAATAACGGAGTTCAGAATGTACTGTCCAATTTTGATGCGCTTTGCAACCGCAGTAAAGTTCTCAAGGGTAAAGGTCTCCGGCCAGAATGTGGGCGGATAGGAGATGATCTCGCTTTCCGGCTTAAACGCGCCAAAGAGAATCCACAAGACCGGCACCAGAACCAGCACTGCCAAAAAGAGCAGCAGAAGGAATACGGGCGTATATGCGACAGAATGGATGATCTTTTTGTGTGTCTTACGCATCGTTAATCCTCCTGATTCATTTTTCGATAGAGCAGCACAGTAACAATCATAATGACCACAAACAGAATGATCGACAGCGCAGAGGCGTAGCCCATTCGACCGGAGGTCGAAAATGCACGCGAATAAATATAGGATACGGTAGATTCCGTCGTATAATTCGGGCCACCGTTTGTTGTAGTGAAAATGATATCGAAGATTTGCAGCGTACCGGCAAAGCGCGTCATAAGAATATACCAGAACGTTGGGCGGATGGAAGGGACCGTAATGTTGAAGAACTGGCGAACAGGGCCTGCGCCGTCCAGTTCCGCGGCCTCATAAAGCGAAGGGCTGATTTGCTGAATCGCAGTAACATACACGATGGTGGAAATGCCAAAGCTTCTCCAGATCGAAATAAAGGCGACGACAAGAATCGTCAGACCCGGCGTATTCAAAAAATTAACACGCGGCAAGCCGATACAGCGCAGAAAATAGGTAACGAGCCCTACAT
>CAYSTN010000104.1:0-4303 GCA_964434135.1 uncultured Oscillospiraceae bacterium | reverse complement strand
TGCCGGATCTTTTCGAGTTGTTCTTTCATAAACGAAGATCTCCTTTTCGTGATAATACAAAAAAATAAAGCCCTCCGCCCGTAAGGGGACGAAAGACCATGCTTCCGCGGTACCACCCGCTCTTCGCGGCAAGCCGCGCAGCTTTTGACCCGATAACGGCGGCCAGCCCGGCGCGTCCTACTTATCCGTTCAGACGGCAGCTCCCGAGAGAAAGCCCTGCATCCGAACCGGGAGACGACTCGCAGCTGTGCCGCCCTCTCTGTACCCGGCGCAAACGGGCAGGACAGCTCGTTCCACGCTTTTTCCATATCGTCTGGTATTTTAACACACCGGGCGGCGTTTGGCAACTGATTTTTCCCGTTCCGTGCAAATTTTTTTGAAAAAACAGGGCAAAAATCGCTTGAAAATCCGGCGAAATCACGCAAAAACAGAGCGGTTTTGGCTCGATTTCAAGCGATTTTCGGGCGTTTTTTGCGCGATTTTTTGCAGTTTTTTACGTGATTTTGCAGGACAAGCTTGCTATTTTTTCTAAGATACCTTGACAGGCGAGGTATCTCGTGCTATACTAAGGCCAACAAATGGAGGTGTGCGGATGGCGATACGTGCAGACTTGATCCGCGGGCATACCGACGCGATCATTCTGGCGCAGCTGGTGCGCCACGACAGCTACGGCTATGAGATCAACAAAACCATCGAAAGCTGCTCCGGCGGCCAGTTCGTCCTGAAAGAAGCCACGCTCTACACCGCCTTCCGCCGGCTGGAAGACAGCGGCCTGAGCCGTTCGTACTGGGGCAACGAGACGGTCGGGGCAAGAAGAAAATATTACAAGCTGACCCCGCAGGGACTGGAATACTACCAACAGGCTCGTGAGGAATGGGAAAACACGGTGCGCATTTTAAGCGCACTTTTGGAGGAGAAGATATGAAAGAACAAATCGAAGCCTATGTCAACGGGCTTTTTGCCGACGCGGCGCTGACCATCCGCAACGCCGAGCTGCGGCAGGAAATTTTACAGCACACGCTCGACCGCTATGACGATCTGCTCGCCTCCGGGCTGGGCGAACAGGACGCCTACGAACAGGCCGTGGCCGGGATCGGGGATATCTCCGACCTGTATGAACACATTCCGCAGCCCAAGGCCGAAACGCGCGACTTCCCTGCCCCGCCTGCGGCGCAGCCGGGCGGCGCGGGCGGCGCAGGCGCAAAGCCGCGCAGGCAAAAGTCCGGCCGCTTCCCCATCTGGGCGCGCATTGTCGTGGGTCTTGCCGTGCTGGTTCTGGTTTTGAACTTTGCCGGAGGCTTTGTGCAGTTCGACGGGTATCGCTATAACGATGCGGCGCAGTATCAGCTCCTGCCGCGCAGCGGCTTCGGCGTGGGCGCAGACTCCGTTTTTGAAGACATCACCGACATCGAAGTTCACTGGCTTTCCGGCTCTGTGACGGTCATGTCGACGCGCAACGAGACGGTCTATGTGCAAGAGGACTACACCGGCGAAAACGAGGACTACCGGCTTTATTACCGCGTCGACGGCAGCAAGCTCATCATCCAGCCCTGCCGGTCGAGTTCGTGGTGGTCGCTGTTTCGCAAAGGCGGGCTGAATTTACCGTCCAAGGCGCTGAACCTGTCCATCCCGCAGTCGCTGCGTGAACTGGAGATCGTAACTGTCTCCGCTGATGTGAATCTGCACTGTGACGGCGTACAGCAAATCGAAGTGGAAACCACCAGCGGCAAGCTCTATGGCGCGAACGTTATGGCTGAGGAGCTGGATGTGAAGAGCGTCAGCGGCGCGGTCGACCTGTATGCCGTGCAGGCGCAAAGCATCGAGCTGAACACAGTCTCGGGTAAGATGGAGCTGAACTGTGCAAGTGTGCCGCAGGAGATTCAGTTTGAGAGCGTCAGCGGCGATCTGATTTTATCCCTGCCGAAGGGCGCGCACTGCGACACCGAACTGGACTCCACCAGCGGCGATGTGGTGACGAAGGACTATACCTTTGGCGACAAGGCGCGCTGCACCATCACCGCGCGCACCGTCTCCGGTGACGTGATCTTGCAGGACGCGTGACAAAGAACCGCTTCCAGCGCGGCAGGAATTTTGTGAAAAACTCCCTTTGCAAACCGCGGCGGTGTCCGATATAATAATTGTATCAACGTGTGGCCGAAGAAGCGTAATTCCAGTTGCGCTCTGCGGCCACATTTTTTTAATACGGAACAAACAGCGTGTAGCCTTTGGCGTAAACCCAGCGTACCAGGGGCTGCGCGCTGTCTTTTTCTGCAAAGAAAGGAAGCTGTTATGAAACAAAACGATCTCGTTCTGGCGCAAGCGCCAATTTCCAATCTGATGCGGCAGTATGCCGTACCGTGCATCATCTCGCTGCTGGTGGGCGCGCTGTACAATATCGTCGATCAGGTGTTCATCGCGAACGCCAGCTATCTCGGCTCTTACGGCAACGCAGCGAACACCGTTGTCTTCCCGCTGACAGTCATTGCGCTGGCCATCGCGGTCATGGTCGGTGACGGCTGCTGTGCATTCGTCAGCATCTGTCTGGGCAGAGACGACCAGACGCAGGCAAAGAAAAGCGTGGGACAGAGTGTGGTGCTGATTTTGGCGTTCAGCGCGGTGCTGACGGCGGTATATCTGCTGTTTGCCGACGGCATCATCGCGCTGTTCGGCGGCACGGTCAATGACGAGACGTTCCGCTACAGCAAGGAATACTTCTTCTATATCACACTGGGGCTGCCGTTTTATATGTTTGGGCAGGCCATGAACCCCATCATCCGCGCCGACGGCAGTCCGCGCTTTGCGATGGCCTCAACGCTCCTTGGCGCTGTCCTCAATTTGATCTTGGATCCGGTATTCATCTTCGTGTTCCGCTGGGGCATGATGGGTGCGGCGGTGGCCACGGTCATCGGGCAGGCGGCAACGGCGCTGCTGGGTGTGTGGTATCTGCTGCATATGAAGCGAGTCAAGCCCGCTGCACAGGACTACCGCCCCACGGCTGCAGTGTGCGCAAAGACGCTGACGCTGGGTGTGACGAGTTTTCTTTCGCAGATCAGCCTCGTCGCGGCGATGGCAGCCATCAACAATATGCTGCGCAAATATGGCGCGCGTGACCCGATTTTCGGCCAGCCGGCCTACGCGCAGATCCCGATGGCCGTGGTCGGCATCGTGATGAAGTTCTTCCAGATCGTCATCTCCATCGTCGTGGGTATGGCGGCCGGGTGCATCCCCATCGTGGGCTTTAACATGGGCGCAGAGCGCAAAGACCGCGTCCGGTCGCTCTTTACCCGGCTGCTCATTGCCGAGGGCGCAGTGGGTGCGGTGGCGCTGGTGCTGGTGGAGCTGTTTCCGCGCCAGCTCATCGGCCTTTTCGGCGCGGCGAACGAAAGCACGTACTACACGGACTTTGCCGTGCGTGCGCTGCGCGTGTATCTGTGCATGATAGTCTTTGCGTGTATCAATAAAGCGTGCTTCATTTTCTTGCAGGCCATGGGCAAGGCCGCCGCGTCGACGGCGCTGTCGATGCTGCGTGAGGTCGTCTTCGGCGTGGGTTTCGCGCTGGTGCTGCCGCCGGTGTTTGGGCTGGACGGGGTTTTGTACTCGATGCCGGTGTCGGATGTGCTGACGTTTGCCGTGGCGGCAGTACTCATTGTCAAAACGTATCGGCAGCTGCGAGTGCCAAGCGCGGAGAGTATAAAATAAGCGCTTGTGGGGGCAGGAGAAGGGGTTGACGAAGTCACCGGTTTGTACTGCACCCGGCGCAGCAGAGCCGCGCCCTTGGCTCTGCCTCTGGGAGAGCTGGCGGCGAAGGTGACTGAGAAGGCTTGTCCAAATCTCTACCGCACCTGTAGGGCGGGACCCATGTGTCCCGACAATTTTCAGCATTTTCTTCTCGCTTGTCCGAGAAGAAAACGCTGGCAAAAGAAGAGGGACACCGGGGGGATTCCGATTTCCCCCCGGAGCCCCCTTGAACCGGCCAAAGAAACCTTTTGGTTTCTTTGGAATCTTCCGCTGCGTATGAAAATCTGACGAATATGGTTTTGTAGAAGACCGATGCGGAAAGGTACAACCTGATTATAAGGCTGTACCTTCTATTCTTGGCAGATATTAAATTGCAACGGTCAGATGATTAGATTTCGAAACAACAGGCGGCGCGTACCAAAAATTTTTTGAGGTGAGTTGGTGTGTTGCAACGGTTACCAAACTTGGATGTGATTCAAACGCAATGCAGGATGCACCCCGCGTCCCCACGCACTCTTTTCTTCCATATCTTTTCTCTTGCGAGAGAAAAGATATGGCCTGCGGA
>CAYSTN010000103.1:0-4384 GCA_964434135.1 uncultured Oscillospiraceae bacterium | reverse complement strand
ATGCCGCCGGCGTAGCCGGCGCCTTCGCCGCACGGATACAGGCCGCGCACGGCAGACTGCCGCGCTTCATCACGCACGATGCGCACCGGCGAGGAGCTGCGCGTCTCCGGCGCGGTGAGAAGCGCGTCGGCACGGGAAAAGCCACGCAGCTTTTTCTCCAGCTCCGGCAGTGCGCGCTCCAACACATCCGTGATGCGCGGCGGAAACAGCTCGTGCAGCTCGCACAGCCGAACGCCCGGCCGATAGGTCGGCTTCACCGCGCCGAGCGACTGCGAAGGCCGATGCGCCAGAAAGTCTCCCACCAGCTGCGCCGGGGCGCGGTAATCGCCGCCGCCCAGGTGAAACGCGCGCTGTTCCAGCTCGCGCTGCCAGTACATTCCGCCAAGCGGTGACGGGTCTGGAAAATCCGAGGGATTGAGCGTGACGAGCAGCGCTGCGTTGGCGTTTTCACCCGCGCGCGCGTGGTCGGACATTCCGTTGGTTACCACGCCGCCTTCTTCCGATGCGGCGGCGACGACCTGCCCGCCGGGGCACATACAGAACGTGTAAGCGCTTGTGCCGTCGGGCAACTGGACGCTCAGCTTATAGTCTGCCGCGCCAAGTCCCGGCGCGTCGGCGAACGCACCGTATTGGCTGGCGTTGATCTGACTTTGCGGATGTTCGATGCGCACACCCATGGAAAAAGGCTTCGCTTCCATCGGCACGCCTGCGGCAAGCAGCTGTTCAAAGGTGTCGCGGGCGCTGTGGCCGATGGCAAGCAGTACCGCGCTGCAAGCAAGCGTCCCGGTCTGCCCGTTTTGCTCATACTGCACCGCCGTCACGTGGCCATCGGCGCACGTCAGGCCGGTGAACTTCGCGCCAAAGCGCACTTCGCCGCCGTAGTGTTCGATCTTGTGGCGCAGGTTTTCCACCACGCGCACCAGCTCATCCGTTCCGATGTGCGGCTTGGCATCGTAAAGGATATCCGCGCTTGCACCGGCCTCGGCAAACTGCTCCAGAATCCAGCCGATGCGCTCGTTTTTTACGCCGGTATGCAGTTTGCCGTCGGAGAATGTCCCTGCGCCGCCTTCACCGAACTGTACGTTGCACGACGGGTCGAGCTGACCGCTGCGCCAGAAAGTCTCAACGGCGGCCTGCCGCGTTCTGGCGTCCTGCCCGCGCTCGAGAACGACAGGCCGCAGCCCGGCCATTGCGCACAAGAGTGCGGCGAAGATCCCCGCCGGGCCAAAGCCGACGATGACGGGGCGCTGCGGCGGTACAGACGCGGCAACGGGCGGCTGATAAACGGGGTCATGCGCGATGGATGCTCTGGCGCAGTGCGCCAGCTTTAAGATTTTATCCTCGCGACCCTTGACGGCAACGTCGACGGTATAGATCAGGCGCACGTCGTTTTTCTTACGCGCGTCGACGGAGCGGCGCTTGAGGTCAAGCTGCTTGATCTGGCCGGGGCTGATGCGCAGCTGCCGCGCAGCGGCCTGTACCAGCTGCTGCATATCGCCGCTGGGCGGAAGGGAAATGTCACGAATGCGGATCATAGTGCTGCCTCCTGCTCACCAAGTTGTCCTGCAACGTAGCCCGACGACCACGCCCATTGCAGATTGAACCCGCCGCACGCGCCGTCGATGTCGAGTACCTCGCCACAGGCGAAGACCCCCGGGGCAAGGCGGCTTTCAAGCGTATCGGCGCGGAACTCGGCGGTGCGGATGCCGCCGACGGTGACCTGCGCGCTCTCGAAGCCGGACACGCCCGTCACGGGCACAGAAAAAGCCTTGAGGGAATCGGCTACCATATCCAGCTGCGCGGGCGTGAGCGCCGCCAGCGGCGTCTGGGCGGGCAAGAGGGTCTGGCAAAGACGCTTGCCAAGGCGCGGATGGAGCATTCCCGCCAGCAGCTCTTCGGCATCGAGCGCAGAAAACGCGGCGCAGCGCGCGCGCAGCAGCGCGCGCACCGCATCGGGGCTGTAGTCCTTTAAAAAATCGAGTACCAGCTGTGCGTTGGGCGCGCGCAGCGCGGCCTCACGCGACAGGGAAAACGCCACCGGGCCGGACAGGCCAGTCTCGGTGAATTGCAGCTCACCGGCTTCCTGCGCGACGGTGCGGCCATCGGCGCGCAGCCGCAGCAGACAGTCGGCGCGCACACCCTTTAAACCCCGGATGCAGGCCGGGTCGGTGCGAATCTGCGTCAGCCCCGGGTGCAGCGCCGTGCGCGTGTGTCCCAGCTGGGATAAAAGCGTATAGCCGTCCGTCGTAGCGCCAAGCGCCTTGCCCGCGCAGCCGCCGCAGGCTACGATGAGCCGGTCGGCAAAAAAGCCGGTGCCGTCGGCGGCGGTCAGCTGATAGCCGCGCGCTTTTTTGCGCACACTCTGCGCGTCAAAGCCGAAAACCGTCTGTACACCGCGCTGCTGCGCGGCAAAGCGCAGCACATCCACGACGCTGTTGGCCTGATCGGAGAGCGGATAGACCCGCCCGGACGGTTCGGCTACGGTCAAAAGCCCCAGTTCGCGGAAAAACGCGAGCGTCCGCTCCACGCCGAAGCGCGCGAGCGCCGGGCGCACGAACGAAGCGTCCTGCCCGTGGTAGTATTCCGGTGCGGCGGCAAGATTGGTCAGGTTGCAGCGACCGTTGCCAGTGGCAAGCAGTTTTCGGCCGACGCGCGACTGCCGCTCGAGAATGGTGACGTGATGGTTCGGCAGCTGCGCCGCCCACAGCGCGGCCATCAGGCCGCTTGCGCCGCCGCCGAGAATGACGATCTTCATAGAAAAACCCTTTCACGGATGGTCGAGATTTCCTATAGTATACCTGTTTTTCGAGCAAAAGCCAAGCACCACGGCGATTTTTTCACGACGGCAGAAAAAGATTGCATTGTTCCGGTGCGGATGGTATGATGAAAGGCAAAGACACGGCTCGTCATGCGGCGGGCAGAAGGAGACGGCACATGGACAACCGGGCGCGCATTGCTCTGCTGGCGCAGAGCAAAGAAGATGAGATCCTGCTTGCGCGCGTCTATGAGCGCATGACGAATGCCGCCGCGCGCAGTATTCCGGCAGCCAGCGCATTTTTGTCCAAGCGTGAGCAGATGCTCGTTACGGAGCTGCTGCGCCCGGAGCAGCCTGCGTTTTTTGGCGGCACTGCGCTGGCCGAGCGCGAGGTGTGCTACTATCTGCCGGAGTATCTGGACGAGAGCTGGCTTTTGGGCGACGACGGCCCTGTCGCGGCGGTGCGCGCGACATATTACGAACAGGACACGCTGACGCACCGGGACTTTCTCGGCGCGCTGCTCGGCTGCGGGATTAAGCGTGAGACGATCGGGGATATCTATGTGGGCAAAGGCAGCTGTGATTTTCTGGTCACGCGCGAGGTTCTGCCGTATCTGCTGCAAAACTTCCTGTCTGCCGGACGTACCCGGCTGCACACGGCGCAAATCCGTCTGGACGAGATCTGCGTCCCGGAGCAAAAATGCAAACAGGTGCGCGATACCGTCTCGTCGCTGCGGCTCGACGGCGTTGCGGCAGCGGGCTTTTGCATCAGCCGCGGCAAGGCTGCGGAGTATATCGCCTCCGGAAAATGTGAGTGGAACTATCTGCCGTGTACCAAGGGTGACCGGTTGGTGCAGCAGGGCGATACGATCAGCATTCGCGGTCTTGGCAAGCTGCGGCTGGCCGAGGTCGGCGGCAGCACGAAAAAGGGCAGAACGGCCATCCTCGTGGAGCGATTTTTATAACACAAAAGGAGAACGATATGAAGCAGGCGGACATTGACCGCATCAACGCGCTTGCGCGCAAGGCAAAGCAGCAGGGCTTGACCCCGGAGGAGACGCTTGAGCGCGACCGGCTGCGCCGGGAATACATCGACAGCGTGGTGGGAAATCTACGCACCCAGCTCGATCATACCTATGTGGTCGACGAAACGGGAAACAAGCGGAAGCTGCGTTCGTAGGGCGCGCGAAAAAAAGTTGCGGCGAATGAAAAATAATGCTTGACATTTTTGCCTTTGACCGCTATAATACACACGTCGCTGAGAGATGCGGCTGGATGGAATGGAAGGTTAGCTCAGCTGGGAGAGCATCTGCCTTACAAGCAGGGGGTCACAGGTTCGAGCCCTGTACTTTCCACCAATGTATTTGGCCCGGTGGTGCAGTCGGTTAGCACGCCAGCCTGTCACGCTGGAGGTCGACGGTTCGAGTCCGTTCCGGGTCGCCAAACATGTATTGAGGTGAGCAATAGCTCACCTCGATATGCCTCTGTAGCTCAGTCGGTAGAGCAGGGGACTGAAAATCCCCGTGTCGTTGGTTCGATTCCGACCGGAGGCACCATGCGGATTTAGCTCATCTGGTAGAGCGCCACCTTGCCAAGGTGGAGGTAGCGAGTTCGAGCCTCGTCACCCGC
>CAYSTN010000102.1:0-4489 GCA_964434135.1 uncultured Oscillospiraceae bacterium | reverse complement strand
TCGAAGAGTACGCCGGTGCGCTGCCGACGTGGATGTCGCCGGAGCAGGTGCGTTTCCTGCCCGTCACCGACCGCGCCATCGACTATTGCAAGCAGCAGGCGAAGCAGCTCGAAGCGCAGGGCTACCGCGTCACGGTCGACACCCGCAGCGAGAAGATCGGCAAGAAAATCCGCGAAGCGCAGATGGAGAAGATTCCGTATATGCTCGTCGTCGGCGACCGCGACATCGAAGCCGGCACCGTCTCGCCGCGCCACCGCGCAGAGGGCGATCTGGGCGCGATGACGCTCGAAGCGTTCAGCGCCATCCTGGCCGACGTTGTCGACAACAAACTGAAAAAATAACCCCACACAAAAACGTGCGGCCGGGCAAATGCCCGGCCGCACGTTTGATTCTCATTCTCCCGTAATATGCACATGGTTGTTGATATGCTCGATGCAATAGCAATAATACCCGTTGCACTTCGAGCAGTACCGGAACTCCAGCCCCGGATACTCCGTATCCGTCCGTCCGCAGACGGTACACTTGTGCCGATAGGGCTTCTCGCCCGTTTTTGTCCGATACGAAGCCGCCCAGTTGGCGTTTGGCCGCGCGTTTGAACTGGTCGTGCGGTAATTTTTCCGCCGCCGGTTTCGCAGCGTGTCCGGCAGCAGATTTTTGATATCACTGCCGAAAAACAGGAAATAGTTCAAAAGCGGCACGACCGGCAGTACCCAATACAGCCCCGCCACGCCGAACCATTGCAGATACGTCACCACGTTGACCGCCGTGAAGCCCAGATACACCCACGCCATGTACTTCATCTTGATCGGGATCACGAAAAACAGCAGCACCCGCGATTCCGGCGCGATCGTCGCCACCGCCAGAAACAGACTCAGGTTCAGCGCCGACGCGTCCGCGCCCGAACCGAGCAGCAGCGCCGCGATATCCGTCAGCACGATGCCCGTCAGATAGTACAGATTAAACCGGAACGTCCCCCAGTAGCTCTCCAAAATCTTACCGAACTGATAATAGCAAAACAGCGAGATGGCCGCGAGGAACAGATTCACGCCCGTCGCGTCATTGAGATACGTAAACACATAGCTCACCAGCCGCCACACCTGCCCGCGCAGAATGGCCGACCGGCTGAAGCACAGATAGCTGTATACGATGTTTCGCGTGTCGGCCATCGAGAGCAGATACACGATGATATTTCCGATCGCCAGCACCAGCATCAGATTCGGGATGCCCTGTCCGCGATGTTTCAGACAAAACCGTTCAAATCGTTTCCGAAGATCTTTCATAAGCCTTCACCCTCCTGATTTGCTCTATCATACCGAAGCGCAGCAAAAAAGTCTACCCTGCAAATGTAAACAATCTGTACTTTGTAAAGTATGGCCGTGTTTTTGCCTGTCCAGACCAAAAAATATTCCGAACTTTCCCCGCAGACCCCTTGACTTTTCCGTCGATTCCGGTATAATTGTGTCACAACTGAATCTGCCTTATCAAGAGTGGTGGAGGGAACGGCCCAATGAAACCCGGCAACCTGCTTTCCGCAAGGTGCTAAATCCGGCGAACGAATCGAAAGATGAGGGAAAGAACCTATCCGCGTTCTGCCCTCGGGGCAGGGCGTTTTTTTGCGCCCGTATCACGAAAGGAAGCAACGAAAATGATGAACAACAGAAAAATTTTCACCTCGGAATCCGTCACCCAGGGTCACCCGGACAAGCTCTGTGACCTTGTCTCCGACAGCGTCCTCGATGCCGTTCTGGCACAGGATCCGCAAAGCCGCGTCGCGTGCGAGACGGCAGCCACCACCGGCATGGTTCTCGTCATGGGCGAGCTGACGACCACTGCCCGCGTCGACATCGCCGCCATTGCGCGTCAGGCCATCTGCGAGGCCGGTTACGACCGCCCCGAAATGGGCTTTGACGGCCACAGCTGCAATGTCATGGTTGCCATGGGACGCCAGTCTCCGGATATCGCCATGGGCGTGGATAACGCCTTTGATGACGGCAGTACCGGCGCAGGCGATCAGGGCATGATGTTCGGCTTTGCCTGTGAGCAGACCAAAGAGCTGATGCCCGCGCCCATTGCCTACGCGCATAACCTGACGCGCGCGCTCACCGACGCGCGCCGGTCCAGCCTTCTGCCGTGGCTGCGCCCCGACGGCAAGAGCCAGGTTTCCGTGGAATACGGGGATGACGGCCTTCCGGCGCGCATCGATACCGTTGTCGTCTCCACCCAGCACGCCGACACCATCGACATCGACACGCTGCGCCATGAGATCATCCGCACCGTCATCGAGCCGAATCTTCCTTCGCGCCTGCTCGATGCCAACACCAAATACTACGTCAACCCCACTGGCCGCTTTGTCATCGGTGGGCCTGCGGGTGACTCCGGGCTGACCGGCCGCAAGATCATCGTCGATACCTACGGCGGCTACGCCGCGCACGGCGGCGGCGCGTTCTCCGGCAAAGACCCGACCAAGGTCGACCGCAGCGGCGCGTACATGGCGCGCTACATCGCAAAGAACCTCGTTGCCGCCGGGCTTGCCCGCACGTGCCAGCTTCAGCTGGCCTACGCCATCGGCGTGGCGCAGCCCGTCTCCGTCCTTGTCGAGACTTACGGCACAGGCCGCCTGCCCGATACGCAGCTGGCCGAGCTTGTGCGAACCTGCTTTGACCTGCGCCCGGCTGCCATCATCGAGACGCTTGGCCTGCGCCGCCCGATCTACCGCCAGACTGCGGCCTACGGCCACTTTGGCCGCGCGGAGCTTGACCTTCCGTGGGAAAAGACCGACATGACGCAGCTGCTGCTTGCAAAAGCGTGAACTTTGGGGTATAGTAACCTTGTACGCTTGCCCGACTGGGCAAAAAGGAGCAAAACAGCATGAAAAAAATCGAGATCATGGGCTGCGGCTATATCGGCCTTCCCACTGCCATCACCTTCACGCTGGCGGGGTACGAGGTCTGCGGCTTCGATGTCAAACAGTCCGTCGTCGACACGCTCAACGCCGGCCATATCCATATTGTCGAACCCGGCCTGCAAGAGGCGCTGAGCGCCGCGCTGGCCACGGGGCGGCTGCATTTCACCCTGCAACCCGAACCGGCTGATGTCTTCATCATCTGCGTCCAGACGCCTTACCGCGAAACGCCGGAGCATAAGCGCGTGTCCGATATGCGCTTTGTCGAGTCTGCCGCGCGTGAGGTCGGCGCAGTCCTGCGCCCGGGCAACCTCTGCGTACTGGAATCCACCTCTCCTCCGTACTCCACCCGCCGGGTTGAGCAGATCGTCAGCGAAGTTTCCGGCCTTGCGCCGTCGCAGTTTATGACTGCCCATTGCCCCGAGCGCATCATCCCCGGCCGGATGCTGGCCGAGCTGCGCGAGAATGACCGCATCATCGGCGCGGCGCGCCCGGAAAGCGCGCAGTACGCCAAAGAGATCTACGAAAAGGTCGTCACCGGCGGCGCGATCCGCCTGACGGATGACCTGACTGCCGAGATGTGCAAGCTCACGGAAAACACCTTCCGCGACATCAACATTGCCTACGCCAACGAACTGAGCAAGGTCTGTGACCGTCTGGGCATCGACGTGTTTCAGCTCATCCGCCTGGCCAATTGCCACCCGCGCGTCAATGTCCATACGCCCGGCGTGGGCGTGGGCGGCCACTGCATTGCGGTCGACCCGTGGTTCATCCACGAAAAGTTCGAGGATATCACGCCGCTCATTTACGAAGCCCGCCAGATCAACGACGGCAAGCCCGCCTGGACGGTCGAGCGCATCGCGCGCGATGTCGCGCCCGGCGCGAAAATCGCCGTGCTTGGCATGAGCTTCAAGGCCAATATCGATGACACCCGCGAAAGCCCCTCCGTCCACTTTGCCGACCTGCTCGCCGCGCGCGGGTATCAGGTTCTGGCCTGTGAGCCGTATATCTGCGGCAGCGTCGCGGGGTATGAGAACCATACGCTCACCGAGGCCATGGCGCAGTGCGACTACGCCGTCATCACCCTCATGCACGACGAGTTCCGCAACAACCGCGACCTCATCGCCACCAAACCCTATTACGACTGTGTCGGCCTCATGCAGCAGCCCTGACCCGCTGCCCATACCCACGCACCCTGCCCAACCGGCTTCCCTGCAAAACACAAAGGGCGCTTTGCCACCCGGCAGAGCGCCCTTTCTTATTTCTCCGCACTTCCCGCAAAAAACAAAACAGGCTCTCCGGCTTGGCCGGAGAGCCTGTTCGTTATAAACCTGCTTACTGGACGATGAAGTTGACGGATTCGTCACCCTGCTTGTCCGTGCCGTACTCGTAGTCCTTGCCGGGCATGATGGCGTTCAGCACGATACCGACGATCGAGCCGACAGCCAGACCGGACAGGCTGATCGCGCCGAGCTGGAGCGAACCGGCAGAGGAGTAGCTGATGCCGATGGACAGAACCAGAATCAGAGCGGCAACCAGAACGTTGCGGGACTTGGTGAAGTCGACCTTGTTTTCCACGACGTTGCG
>CAYSTN010000101.1:0-4643 GCA_964434135.1 uncultured Oscillospiraceae bacterium | reverse complement strand
TGCGCCCATTCTTCTGAGTCTGATCTTGACCATGATTGTTCCTCCAAAAGTAAAATCTTTTTTCTTATCTCGTAAAGCCAAATGCAAAACGGCTGAAACGATGTGTTACATACCCGGCATACCCGGCATTCCGGGGAAACCGCCGCGTTTGCCCATGCGGCGCAGCTTGCGCGACGCGCCGGGCCCTGAAAACTGCTTCATCATCTGCTGCATCATGTCGAACTGCTTGAGCAGCCGATTGATATCCTCGACCTTGACACCCGCGCCAAGCGCGATGCGGCGCTTGCGGCTGGAGTTGAGGACGGACGGGTTCTCCCGCTCGTAAGGGGTCATGGACTGGATGATCGCGCCGGTGCGGCTCATCGCCTTTTCGTCCACCTGCGCGCCCTTGAGCGCTCCGGCGTTCATGCCTGGCATCATCCCCGCGATCTCCTCGAGCGAACCCATGCCTTTAAGCTGCGTGAGCTGGTCGTAGAAATCGGAGAGGGTGAACTTGCTGCTGCGCAGCTTCTGCTCCAGCTCGGCAGCCTTTTTCGCGTCGAAAGCAGCCTCGGCTTTTTCGATGAGCGTGAGCATATCGCCCATGCCCAGAATGCGCGAGGCCATGCGGCCGGGGTGGAACGGCTCGATCTGGTCGAGCTTTTCGCCTGTGCCGATGAACTTGATGGGTCTGCCGGTCACGGCTTTGATGGAAAGCGCTGCGCCGCCTCTTGCGTCACCGTCGAGCTTTGAAAGCATCACGCCCGTGAGTTCGAGGTATTCGTCAAAGGTCTTCGCTGCGCTGACGGCATCCTGACCGGTCATCGCGTCGACCACGAGCAAAATCTCCTCCGGCTTGACTGCGGCCTTGATGGCTTGCAGCTCGCCCATGAGCGCTTCATCCACGTGCAGCCGACCCGCCGTATCGAGGAAGACCATGTCGTTGCCGTGGCGGATGGCGTGTGCCAGAGCGGCCTTGGCAATATCGACCGGATCGGTCTGTCCCATCTCAAAAACGGGGATATCGAGCTGTTTGCCGACAACTTGCAGCTGTTCGATGGCAGCCGGACGGTAGATGTCACACGCGACAAGCAGTGGATTTTTGTTCTGCTTTTTGTAAAGCCCTGCAAGTTTCGCGCCGTTGGTCGTTTTGCCCGCGCCCTGCAGGCCGACGAGCATCACCACCGTGGGCGGCTGGGACGCAAGCTTCAGCTTCTGGTTCTCGCTGCCCATCAGCGCGGTGAGTTCTTCGTTGACGATCTTGACGATCATCTGCGCCGGGGTCAGGCTTTCGAGTACGTCCGTACCGACGCAGCGTTCGGTGGTCTTCTTGATGAAGTCCTTGACGACTTTGTAGTTGACATCGGCTTCGAGTAGCGCCAGACGGATCTCGCGCATGGATTCTTTGACGTCAGCCTCAGTCAGTCTGCCCTTGCCGCGCAGCTTTTTGAACGCGTTGGAGAGCTTTTCGGTTAAGCCTTCAAATGCCATGTGTTACTCCTTCATCGTTTCCACGGCGCGCAAGATCGCGTCGGCATAGGACTGCGCCTGTGGCAGCGCAGCCAGCGCCCGTGCGTTGCGCTCGATCGCGCTGCCGGCCTCCCGGATGCGCGCGTCACGCGCGATGCAGCCCAACGTGCGCTCGTATCCTTCCAGCAGCTGCTCGGCGCGAGAGAGCGTATCGTGTACGCCCTGCCGGCTGATACCGGCAACGGAAGCGATCTCGCTGAGAGAATAGTCCTGATCGTAGTACAGGTCAAACAGCTGCCGCTGCTTTTCGGTGAGCAGCTCGCCATAATAGTCGTACAGCAGCGACATTTGCAGTGCATCAGCCCGCATGGCAGCCCCTCCCGTTTCAAGTGCTTGTGTAGTATACACGATTTTCTTGTCGCTGTCAAGCATTTTTCCTTGACAGGCTCGATTTTTCTTTGACAGAAAAGTTTTGGAATCGGTGTGTGTGGGCTTTACTTTTTTTGCGCGTTATGTTAACATAAATACCATCCCCTATGATCCACGGAAAGGAGCAAGTAAACATGAAACATTGGCTCAAACAGACTGCTGCGGCGCTGCTGAGCGTGTCGCTTCTGGCCACGCCGGTGCTGGCAGCGATGGAATCGATCGGCAGCAGCGCGCTGAATCTGTCAGACAAGACCGTCTATACATACAGCACCCAAACCGTCCTCTCCGATACCGAACAGCGTACCGACCTGCACGAGAACATCTTCACCTATACGCAAGAGGCGCAGGTGCGCCCGATGGTCGCCTTCGGCACGACGCTTTATGGCACGAGCGCCATGAATAAGACCATCAAGACGCTCGAAGAACAGGGCTACAGCATGGTCGCGGGGATCAACGGCTCGTTTTTTGACCGCGCGACGGGCATCCCGTATGGCATCGTCGTGACCAGCAGCATCCTGCGCTCCGGCGGCAGCGCCAACGCGGTGGGGTTTTTAGCGGACGGCACGGCGCTCATCGGTGACCCGGCGGTTTCCGTCACGCTGGACTACGGCGCGGATGCGCCGCTGACGCTCAACTATAATAAAGCCATGAGCAAGGAAAACGGTGTGCTTCTGTATTCTGCGGACTATGACACCCGTACCAAAAACACCATCGAGGGCTACCACGTCATCATCCGTCCCGTTGGCAAACGCGCAGCCGAGCTGCGTCTGGGTCAGAGTCTGCGCGTCGAGGTCATCGGTATGGTCGAGGATACGAAGTCCTGCGCCATCCCGGATGACGCGTTCTTGCTGGCGATTGCCAACGACACCGTTTATCCGTCTACGCGCACGGCGCTCGAGGCGATGACGCTTGGGCAGGAGATGACCCTCTCGGTCAGCTGCGCTGCCGGATGGGAGAGTGTGACATCCGCGTGTGGCGGCGGCGATCTGCTGGTGCAAAACGGACAGGTCTGCACGGACTTCACGCTCGACTCGGCCAAACGCATGGCCGCGCGCACGGCCATCGGCATCCGGCGCGACGGCTCGCTCGTCTTCTATACCTGTGACGAGGCCGGTAACTCCGACGGGCTGACGCTTGCGCAGCTGGCCGAGCGGATGCTCGCGCTCGACTGCCAGACGGCGCTCAATCTCGACGGCGGCGGCTCGACCGCAGCCGGTGTCACCTATCCCGGCTACGCTTCCGGCGCAACGGCCAACACGCCGTCCGACGGCAAACTGCGCGAGTGCGCGAACTTTATCTTCCTCGTCCGGCAGAAACAGGACGCGGGTGAAGCTTCGCGGCTGTATCTGTATCCCTACGGCGGCTACGCGCTGCCGGGTGCGAAGCTGACGCTGACGGTCAAGGCTGCCGACGCAAGCTATATGGCCGCAGCCGTGCCGACGGACATCACCTTTGGCGGCACGAACGTGACCAAGGAAAGCGGCAGCAGCCTGCGCGTCAACACCGGCGCGAGAGGTGCGGCGACCGTGACGGCCACGGCCAGCGGTCTGCGCGCAACGGCAAGCTTTACCATCCCTGATGCACCGACTTCCATCACCATCAAGCATGAAGATAAAGCCACCGCGCTGCAATCGCTGCGCGTAGCAGGCGGCAGCCAGACCGACCTGACCGCCTCGCCCTGGTATTACGGCAACCGGGTCTATGCCGACGATACGAGCTTTACCTGGTCTGTGACGGGCGAGATCGGCCAGATCAGCGAAACAGGTGTTTTCACCGCCGTGAAGACCACCACCGACCTGACCGGCAGCATCACCGTCAGCTATGGCGAGACGACCCAGACGCTGCCCGTGACGGTCGGCTCGTCGCAGCCGTTCGCCGATACCAAAGGGCACTGGGCAGAGAGTTATATCACTTCGCTGTATTATGACGGCACGCTGCAAGGTGCGAGCAAAGACGGCAAGCTCTATTACCGTCCGGACGAGAGCATGACCCGGCAGGAGTTCGTCGTGGCGCTCATGCGCTATCTCGGTACGGATTTGAATGCCTACACCTCGGTGCAGCTGCCATTTGACGACAGCGCATCCATCGCCAGCTGGGCAAAGAGCGCCATGCAGGCGGCCTATTCGCTGGGCTATATGACGGGCTCAAAGACCAACGGCCGGCTGCTCTCGCAGCCGACGGCCACCATCTCCCGGCAGGAAGCGATGACCATTCTCTCGCGCACCAAAGACTTTGCCGAAGCCGATCTCAACGTGCTTTCGACCTTCTCCGACAGCAGCAAGATCGCCAACTGGGCGCGGACCGCGCTGGCGCAGATGACGCAGCAGAAGATCATCAGCGGTTCCGGCGGTAAGCTGAATCCGACCGGCAAAGTGACTCGCGCCGAAGTTGCCACCATGCTCTATAAACTCAGCGCAGTGTGATATCGCAGAACCCCGTTTCTCCTTCGCTTTGCCCGCCCGCAAAAAGTCTGTGGAAATCATCAGATATGGTTTTGTGAAAGAGCAATACAGAGCAATACAGAAAGGTACAGCCTGTTGTCAGGCTGTACCTTTTTTGCAGGTTGAATTGCGGCAAAAGACAGAATCGTGCCACAACGAAGTGCGGTGCGAATGGGAAATTTCGGGCGGGCAGAGTCTGTATAGTCTGGTAACATAGTATACAGTTTGTTCGGGGGCATGGTATACAGTTTTGTGATAAACTGAAGGGCAAAAACGACGCAAGGAGCGAAGGATTATGCCCTGGAAAGAGGTAACTGTGGAAGA
>CAYSTN010000100.1:0-4841 GCA_964434135.1 uncultured Oscillospiraceae bacterium | reverse complement strand
CGGCCAGCTTGATGTTTTTGGTGTGAACGCGCAGCGTCTGATACCGCCCGGCGAGATTGGGACGGTCGACGATGATGCGCCGGTCAAAGCGCCCTGCGCGCAAAAGTGCTTTGTCGAGAATTTCCGGACGGTTCGTTGCCGCGAGGATCACGACACCTTTGGACGAGTCGAACCCGTCGATCTCGGCCAGCAGCTGGTTGAGCGTCTGTTCGCGCTCGTCGTTGCCGCCGAATTTGGAGTCGCGGGTGCGGCCGATGGCATCGATCTCGTCGATGAAGATGATGGCGGGCGCGACCTTGGCCGCCTGCTGGAACAGATCACGCACCCGGCTTGCGCCGACACCGACGAACATCTCGACGAAGTCCGAGCCGGAGATGGAGAAGAACGGGACGCTGGCCTCACCGGCCACGGCCTTGGCCAGCAGGGTCTTGCCGGTGCCCGGAGGGCCGACGAGCAGCGCGCCCTTTGGTAGCTTCGCGCCGATGGCGGTGTACTTCTGCGGCGTGTGCAAAAAGTCGATGATCTCCACGAGCGATTCCTTAGCCTCGTCCTGACCGGCCACGTCCGCGAACGTCACGCCGGTGGACTTTTCCATATAGACCTTGGCCTTGCTCTCGCCGATGCCGCCGATGCCGCCGCCCATACGCTTGCTCATGCCGCGCATGAGCAGACTGAACAGCGCGTACATAATGATAAGCGGCAGCAGCCATGTGACGATGAACGAGACGATGGGGCTGGCCTGTTCGACGATCTCGGTGTTATAGACCACGCCCTGCGCGTCGAACTGCGCATAGAGCGCGTCATTCGAGGCATTGTAGAGATACCCGGTGTAGTACATCCGCTGCTGCGAGGCGGGCTTTTTGGCCTCGTCGCGCGTGAGGATGACAATGCGGTCGTCCTGCAATTCCACCTCGGCGATCTGGTCGTTGTTGAGATACTCGATGAACTCGTTGTAGGTGATCTGCGACAGATAGGCGTTGGAGATCGAGGTATAGATCGTATTGATCACGAGCGTTGCAATGAGCGCAAGCACCATCAAAACGATGATCCGGCGGCCCTGACGGCCGTCGTTGTTGCCGTTTTGCGGCTTGTTGCCCTGCGGCTTTTTGTTTTTGGGGTCGTTATTCATAACGCACCTTCTTTCTGCGAAAGCATAGCAAAAACAGGGCTGTTTTGCTTTTTTCAAATCTTATCACAACCGATTCGCGTTTACAAGAAAGAACCTGTGACGGGGCAGTAAATTTTCTGTAAATTCTAAAATCAGGATTGAGGTTTTGTATCGAAGCTGTTATAATGTAAAATGAATAAATAGGAAAACCGCCAAACCGGCGCGCAGGAGAAGAATATGGAACAAAAACGATATGACCGCAGCCGCCGTCCGGCCAGAGTGCAGCAGCCGCCGGAAGAAGCGGAAAACCTGCTCGAAGGGCGCAACGCCGTGCAGGAAGCGCTTACCGCAGGCCGCCCGATCGACAAACTCTTTATCGCCTCGGGCGAGACAGACCGCGCCCTTGCGCGGCTGGCCGCTCTTGCGCGGCAGGCCGGTGCTGCCGTGGTCGAGACAGACCGGCGCAAGCTCGACCAGCTTTCGGCTACCGGCGCGCATCAGGGCGTGATCGCCATGGTCGCCGCCCACGCCTATGCCACGGTCGAGGACATTCTGGAAAACGCCAGAAGCAAAGGCGAAGCGCCGCTCATCATCCTGTGTGACGAGCTTTCCGACCCGCACAACCTCGGTGCGATCATCCGCACGGCAGAGTGTGCCGGGGCGCACGGCATCATCATCCCCAAGCGCCGCAGCGTCGGGCTGACCGCCGTGGTCGGCAAAGCCTCGGCGGGCGCGCTGGAATATCTGCCCGTGGCGCGCGTATCCAATCTGGTCAACACCATCCACGAGCTGCAAAAGCAGGGCGTATGGGTCTTCGGCACGGCTGCCGAAGGCGACACCGCGCTGTATCGGGCCGACCTCAAAGGGCCTGCGGCCATCGTCATCGGCAGCGAGGGCGACGGCATGAGCCGTCTGGTGGCACAGGCGTGTGATTTCAAAGTCAGTATTCCCATGCGCGGGCGCATTTCTTCGCTCAATGCGTCAAATGCCGCTGCTATTTTATTGTATGAGGCCGTGCGCCAGCGCGGCTGAGAAAAAACCGACCCGTTACGGAGTGTACCATGAAGCAGAAAAAGCGTTCGCGCGACCCGGTAAAACTCAATACTGTGCCGCCTGCGCCGTCTGCTGCTGCACCGGATGCGCAGCAGGAGTCGTACACCCTCGAACAGATCATGAACGAGTTTGGCGGCTGGACGAAACGCGAAGCGCCGGAAAGTGAAGCTGCGCCGCCGGAAAGCGAAGCTGCGCCGCAGACTTCGCCCGAGCCGTCCGCCCCCGAACCCGAATCCGAAGCACAAACGCAGGCCGCACCGCCGCAAAGCGAACCTGCGCCGCCGGACATGGCGCAGGGCGATACCATCCGCTTCGCGCCCATCCGCGAACCGCCGCAGCCCGAAACGCCAAAGATCTGGTCGTATCAGGGCGAACCCGACCCGGAGCAGCCCGCTCTGAGTGAGCAGGAGCGGCGCGAACGCGACCGTGCCGCGCGCCGGGAAAAGCGGCAGGCCGACAAGCGCCGCCGCCAGCTCGAGCGCTTTCAGAAAAAAGAAGCGCGCAAAAAGCGGCGGCAGGAGCAGCCGGAGCATTCGTTTGCTTCGCTTGAGGCCGCGTGTGCGTATTATTCCGCTGCGTCCACGCTGCGGCTGCGGCTATACGCAAGCGTCCTGCTGTGCTTTGCGTCGGTGGTGCTGCTGGTGCTGGCTACGCCCACGATCGTGGGCGGGATGAGCCGTCACACCACGGTTTTCTCCGCGCTGATGCTGGGGCTGCTTTTGTTGCAGGCGGCACTGAGCTATGATCTGCTGCTCGGCGGTGTGCAGCAGCTCGTGCATCTGCGCTTTGACCACAGTACGATGCTTCTTGTGACGCTCTGCGCGGTGCTGCTGGACAGCTTTTTTGCCGTGCGCGAGCAGCGCGTACCGTTTTGCACGGTCGCATCGATCTTCTTGCTGCTGGCACTGTGGGGCAGAAGCCTTCTGTATGAGGCGCGCCGCCGCTCACTGCGCGCCGCAGCCAATATGGACGAGCCTGTCGCAGCCGTGCGCGAGGATAAGGCCTGGCACGGCTATAACTGCATTTTCCGCGCCCCGGGTGACCGGGAGCTGTTCGCGCGCCAGCTGGAGATGCCCGACGCGGGCAGCCGCATCATGCGCGTGTACGCGCCGGTCATGACGGCGGTGACGCTGCTTTTGTCGGCGCTGACGGCGCTGCGCGGCGGCGAACGGTTTTTGTGGGCGTGGTCGGCGATGCTGCTGGCCGCGTTCCCGGGCGGCATCCTCATTGCCTACTGCAAGCCGTTTTCGGTCTATGCGCGGCGGCTGTACCGCGCGGGCGCGGCCATTGCCGGGTGGCAGGGCGCGCGCAATCTCTCCGGTGAGGCGGGGCTTATTCTGGAAGATGCCGACCTGTTCCCGCCGCAGAACGTGACGCAAGGCGGCATGAAGCTCTACGGTGACCGCCCTGCGCCGATGGTCATCGGCTACGCCACGGCAGTCGTGCAGACGGCGGGCAGCGGGCTTGCGCCCTTGTTCGAGCAGATGATGCACGACCAGAACGGTCGGCGCTACACGGTCGATACCTTCCGCCGGTATGAAAGCGGAGGTCTGGGCGCGAGCATCCACGGTGACGTGGTGCTGATGGGCTCGATCGCCTTTATGAAGCTCATGCGCGTGCGCGTCCCGGAGGGTACGCGGCTGAAACAGGCGGTCTACCTGTCCGTCAACGGTGAGCTGACGGCGGTCTTCGCGCTCAACTACGCCCCGGCGGAGTCGGTGCGCGCGAGTCTGAACGCCGTGCTGCGCGCTGGTGCGCTCGTCCCCATTCTCGCCACGCGCGACTTTATGCTCACCCCGCAGTTTTTAAAGCTGCGCTACAAGATTCCACCCGAGCGCATCGAATTTCCCATCGTCGAAGAGCGCGCGCAGCTGTCCGCACCCGAACGGCCGCACCCCGGACGGCAGGGCGCTTTGATGGCGCGCAGCGGCTTTTCCGGCTTTTGCAGCAGTGTCGTGGCCGCGCGCAACCTGCGAGGTGCGACGATCGGCGCGATCATCGTCGCGCTGGCGGGCAGTGTGATGGGCGCAGCGCTGTTGTTCTTCCTGACTTTTTTGGGCGCGAGTGCGTCCGCAACGTGCTGGAATCTGTTTTTGTACACGGTTTTGTGGCTTCTGCCGGGGCTTTTGATCGGTCTTTTGGCCGCTCGGACGTGAGCGCAGGGGAAATTTCACAGATTTTCATGGGATTTGGCAAGATTCTAATTGCAATCCCATGCGGATTCATATATAATAAGATTTAATGGTCGGCGAAATGAGAACTGCCGAGGGACGGCGCGCGCCGTTTTGCGCATCGTCCGGAGAAAGGAGTAATTTTACTATGGGCTACACTGCCAACGACATTCGCAACATCTGTCTGCTTGGCCACGGCGGCGACGGCAAATCCGCTCTGTGCGAGAGTATGCTGTTCACCACCAAGGCGATCACCCGCCTGGGCAAACGTGCCGACGGCACCACTGTTTCTGACTTTGACGACGAAGAGAAGAAGAGACAGTATTCCATCTCTTCCTCTGTCATTCCCGTTGAATATAGCAAATGCAAGATCAACGTGATCGACAACCCCGGCTACTTTGACTTTGCCGGTCAGATCGTGCAGTCTCTGCGCGTAGCTGATGCGGGCCTCATTTGCCTGACCGCCAAGAGCGGCATCGGCGTCGGCACGGAGAAGGGCTGGAAGTATC
>CAYSTN010000099.1:0-4859 GCA_964434135.1 uncultured Oscillospiraceae bacterium | reverse complement strand
GTTGTCCACGATCACGCGGAACGCGTACAGATCATACAGCTCGTCGATGGTCTTGTTCTGCGCGCGCATTTTGCGGTAGATGGAGTAGGTGTGCTTGATGCGCCCATAGATCGACCCGTGGATGCCCACGTCGGCCAGCCGTCTTGTGATCTTCGACTGGATGGCGTTCATGAAGATATTGGCGTTGTTTTCGTTCTTTTCCAGATAGTCGATGATCTCGTGGTAGCCGTCGGGGTCGAGGTATTGCAGCGACGTATCCTCCAGTTCCCACTTGATCTTCTGCATACCAAGCCGGTGTGCCAGCGGCGCGTAGACCTCCATCGTCTCCATGGATTTGGAGATCTGCTTGGCCGGGGTCTGGTATTCCAGGGTGCGGGTATTGTGCAGCCGGTCGGAGATTTTGATAAGGATGACGCGGATGTCCTTGCTCATGGCCATGAACATCTTGCGCAGGTTCTCCATCTGCTGCTCTTCCATGGTGGAATACTGCACCCGCGTCAGTTTGGTGACGCCTTCGACCAGATTGGCCACCGTCTCGCCGAACAGGCGCGACAGTTCTTCAAAGCTCGCGTCGGTATCCTCCAGGCAGTCGTGCAGCAGCGCCGCCGCGATCGCATCGGTATCCAGACCGATCTCGGCCACGATCTCGGCCACGGCCAGCGGGTGGATGATATACGGCTCGCCGGATTTGCGCAGCTGTTTTTTATGCTTTTCGTCCGCGTATTCATACGCGCGCTGGATGGTTTGCAGATCGGCTGCGGGCGCGTAGCGGGTGATCGCCTGCATCATCGAGGCGTAGCGTTCTTCTTTGGTTTCCATTTACTTTCCTGCCTTTTGCTTTTTCAGGTGGATCAAGGTCGGGCTTTGCTCCAGATCGACCTTTCGCCCGTCCGCGCACAGACGGATACAGAGCGTTTTCGGCCGTTGTTCCAGCAGCAAAAGCCCCTGCTCGGCCAGAACATCCAGACAGATGCGCGTCTTGGCCGCACTCAGCGGCCGCTTGGTGCGGCGGGTGATCTTGCGGCTGAGACAGCCCAGCTCCTCGCACACCTCGCCCTGCTGCGAAAACGCGGTCAGATAGCGCCACACGGCAACGAAATCCTGCCGCGCGGGCAAAAGCCGTCCGGCCTCGTCACAGCTGAGCGCGCCGCCCGCGCAGTGCTTTTTGTACAGCGCGCGGTCTTTGCCCTGCGCCTCGCGGAAGGCCGCGTCGGGGCGAATGTCAATGAGATTGAGCTGCACGGAGCGCACAGAGCGAAATTCGTTGATCTGCGGCGTAAACGCCACGTCGACCAGATCGTCCTGCGCCACGGCGGCGCGCTGCGCCGTGGTGGAGAAGAAGATCGCGCCCCAGTTATAGCCGTCTTTTTCCAGCCGCAGCCGCAGATGCTTGCCGCCGCCGACCTCCGTCAGCTCGGTCACGCGCAGCGCGCGCATACACAAAACCGGACGCGGGCAGCCCGTGCCGCACGGTTCGAGTTCGTCGAGCGCCTGCACGTTTTCGATCGTCAGCAGTTGCGGCGGGATCTCACAGTCGACGTGCAGCGCCGTGCTGCACGCGTCGGAAGCCTGAAACTCCCGGCAAAGCTGCTGCATTTTCTCCCGGAACGGTTCAATGCTTGTGCGCCGGATGGTAAAGCCTGCGGCCAGCTCATGCCCGCCGTAGCTCTCAAGCAGGTCGGACACCTGTTCGAGTGAGCGGAACAGATTGAAGCCTCCATACGAGCGAGACGAGGCCTTGCCCCGTTCGCCGTCGAGACAGATCAAAAACGTCGGGCAGCTGTATTCCTCTGCCATGCGCGAAGCGACGATACCCACCACGCCCTGATGCCAGCTCTCGTCGGCCAGCACGATGACCTGCGGGGCTTTTCCGGCGGGCAGCATGGCGGCGGCGCTCTGGTAGATGTTGCTTTCGATCTCCTGGCGCTTGCGGTTGAGCCGGCACAGCGTTGCCGCCAACTCCACCGCGCGCGCCGCGTCGCGCGTCAAAAACAGCTCCGTGGCCACGTGGACTTCGCCCATGCGCCCGGCGGCATTGATGCGCGGCGCAAGCGTGTAGCCGATCGTTCCGGCGGTGATGGGCGCTTTCTGTGCGGAGCATTCGGCCATCAGCGCGGCGATGCCCACGCGCTTGGGGTTGGCAAGCTCGCGCAGACCGCGCGCGACCATCGTCCGGTTCTCGCCCGTCAGCGGCATGACGTCCGCCACCGTTCCCAGACACAAAAAGTCACAAAACCGGTCGAGCAGCTTTTCCTGTTCGCCCTCAATGGCCGCGGCCAGCTTGAACGCCACGCCAACGCCCGCCAGCTCGGCGGCGGGCTGCGGCTGGTCTTTGCGGTGCGGATCGACCAGCGCAGCGGCCTGCGGCAGCTCCTGCTTGCACTCGTGGTGGTCGGTGATGACAAGGTCGATGCCAAGCGCGCGGCACAGCTGCGCCTCGGCGTTGGCGGTGATGCCGCAGTCGACCGTGACGATCAGCTCCACGCCCTGCTTTTTGAGCGCTTCAATGGCGATGGGGTTCAGGCCGTAGCCCTCTTCCAGCCGGGCGGGAATGTAGCTTGTCACGTGGCCGCCCTTGCCGCGCAGATACTCGGTCAAAAGGCACGTTGCCGTGATGCCGTCAACGTCGTAATCGCCAAAGACGGCAATATGCTCGCGCCGCTGCAAAGCCAGCTTGACCCGCGCGGCAGCCTTGTCCATGTCCAGCAGGGCATACGGCGAGGACAGCGCAGACCGGCAGGACAAAAAATCCTGCGCCTCGGGCGCAGTGCGATAGCCGCGGCTGCACAAAAGCGCCGCGGTAATGGGCGAAAAACCTGCTTCACACAACGCCTCAGCGTCGGCAGGCGCATAGGACGATACCGTCCAGACTCCGTACTTCAATTCCAATGCACATCCATTATTATTTTCTTTTTCCGATATTATAGCATCAAAACCGGAATATCACAATATAAATTACGTCAATCCGGCGCAATTGCGCGGGATTTTTGCCGTGCAATTGCGGCGCGTACGCGTCTGCGCGCCCCTTTTTCGCCCCTGTGGTGCAGAAGAACCGGCGCTGCGGACGCTTCTTGCGCCGCAGTTTTGCTTTCCTTTGCGCCGCCGGTGTGCTATACTGGGCAAAAGCCCGCCACGGCGGCGCTGCCCACTTTCGATCATTTGGAGGGTCTGTCATGTCTGCGTCCCGTCCTGCCGCGCGCCGCGCGCGCTGGCTGCTCCCGGCTGCCGTGCTGCTGCTTGGCGCGGCCTGGTTTGAGAATTTTACGCTCTCGTCGAGTACCGTCTTCGTCCCCAGCGCCGCGCTGCCTGCGGCCTTTTCCGGGCTGCGGATCGTCCAGCTTTCCGATCTGCACGGCCGCAGGTTTGACGCAGAAAACCGGTATCTGCTCTCGCGGGTGCGCCTTGCGCAGCCCGATCTCATCGCCCTGACGGGCGATCTGGCCGATGAATTTACCGACCTTTCCCGGCTTGCACCGCTGTTGTCCGGTTTGACTGCCATCGCGCCGACGTTTTACGTCACCGGCAACCACGAGTGGGTACTGCCGCGCCAGCGGCGGCAGCAGCTGTTTGCCATGCTGGACGCAGCGGGCGTCGTGCGGCTGGAAAATGCGTTCTGCCGGCTCAGGCGCGGCGAAGCGTCGCTCGTTCTGGCCGGGGTCGACGACCCGAACGGTCCGAGCGACCAGAAGCGCCCGGCGCAGCTCGTGCGCGAGATCCGCGCGCAGTGCGGCAAAGACGCGTATATCCTCATGCTCTCGCACCGCAACGACGAGCTGGCGCTCTGGGCGCGCACGGGCGTACAATGTGTACTGTGCGGCCACGGCCACGGCGGCATCGTGCGCCTGCCGGTACTCGGCGCGGTGTTCGGTACGCATCTGGATCTGTTCCCGGACTATACATCGGGGCTTTACACCCACGATCAGACAAATATGGTCGTCAGCCGTGGTCTTGGCGGCAGCCGCAAGCTGCCGCTGCGCATCGGCAACCGTCCGGAAATCGTCACCGTCGTGCTGACAACGCAGCCCGGATAAGTTTAAAATTTTTATAAACAATGCCGCTTCCGGCTTGTATTTCGTCCGCAGCGTTCTATAATAGACGATATCAGTTTGTTCTATGAACGGAGTGAAGATCATGTTTCGTAAACTTGCAGACGGCTTTCGCCGCTTTCTGTCCGGCCGCTACGGCACGGATCGCCTGAACCAGTGTCTGCTCGGCGCGTCCATCGTGCTGCTGCTCATCGGCTGGCTGGGCGGCAAGGCGCTGCCGGCGCTGAATTTTGTGAGCTTTGTGGCCTATATCCCGCTCATCTGGTCGATCGTGCGGATGTACTCGCGCAACATTGACGCGCGCCGCCGCGAAAATGCCGCGTTTTTGCGTTTTTGGAGTCACCTGACGGATAAGCAGTACCGCTATTTCCGCTGCCCGGGCTGCCGTCAGGTCGTGCGTGTGCCGCGCGGCAAGGGTCGGATCAACATCCGCTGCCCCAAATGCAGCCGCCAATTCATCAAAAAAACATGAAATCCTGCGCGAGTTGGAAAATGTCCTTGCATTTCCCGCTCGCGCCTGTTATAATATCTCTGCTCACGGAGTGGTATCGAAGTGGTTATAACGGCCCTGACTCGAAATCAGGTGTACCGGCAACGGTACCGTGGGTTCGAATCCCACCCACTCCGCCAACAAAAAAGTCTCTTTTGTCCATAGACAAAAGAGACTTTTTTGCATGATGTTTGCCTGCGGCAAATAATGTTGGGCTTCGCCCAATGATGCCGCTTCGCGGATGATGCACGCCTTCGGCGCATTTTATGGCAAACATCACATCATTGCGCGCAAGGCGCGCAGCATCATGATGCGCAGCATCG
>CAYSTN010000098.1:0-5124 GCA_964434135.1 uncultured Oscillospiraceae bacterium | reverse complement strand
CTCCTACACCAGCCAGATGGTTCGCACCATCAAGTATTTCTCCGAGCTGGGCTAATTCACAGCATAAAAAACAGGCTTCCGAGAGGAAGCCTGTTTTTTCGTTGTTCCGGGTGCTTCTGCTGCGGTAGTGGCTTGGCATTCCGGGAAGAATGTGATATACTATATACAATACCGTTTATATCGTCTGACGCGTCCTGCGTCCGGTTTAAAGGAGGCGGCCTTATGTCCGCGCATACGTTGACCAGCGAACAGCAGCACCAGAGGATGCTGACCACGCCCATCCCACGTCTCATCATCCTGCAATCGCTGCCGACGTTGGCCACACAGCTCATTTCCGTTTTTTACAACACGGCTGACACCTATTTTGTCTCCAAGCTCTCCACCAGCGCGGCGGCAGCCGTCGGGGTCGTGTTTTCGCTCATGTCGATCATTCAGGCGTTCGGCTATGGCATTGGCATGGGAAGCGCGTCGATCATCAGCCGCAGTCTCGGCAACCGGGATACCGACCGCGCTGCGCGCTTTGGCACGACCGCATTCGTCTTTGCCGCGGTCGTGGGACTGCTGATCGGCATCGTCGGACTGAGCGTTTTGCAGCCGCTCATGCGTCTGCTCGGCGCGACCGAGACGATCCTGCCCCATGCGGCGAGCTACGCGCGCATCATCCTGCTGGCTGCGCCGGTCATGTGTGCGTCGTTTGTCCTCAGCGGCATTCTGCGCGCAGAGGGCGAGGCTACGCTTGCCATGTACGGCATCTGTACGGGCGGGCTTTTGAACGTTGCGCTCGACCCGCTGTTTATCTTCGTGTTCGATATGGGCATCGCCGGAGCGGCACTGGCCACCGCGCTGAGCCAGCTGGTGAGTTTTTTGATTCTGGGCAGCCTCTTTTTGCGTGGCCGTACCATCGTCCGGCTGCGCCTGCGCGCCGTCAGCCGCCGTCCGGCGGACTATGGGCAGATCCTGCTTGTCGGTTTCCCGACCATTTGCAGGCAGGGCTTTGCGAGTTTGTCTTCCGCGCTTTTGAATAACGCCGCGTCGGCGTATTCCGATGCAGCCGTGGCTGCGCTGACCATCTCAAATAAGGTCTATCTGCTTGTGCGATCCATCGTCATTGGCATCGGGCAGGGCTTCCAGCCCGTGGCGGGCTATAATTTTGGCGCAGGCAACAAAGTGCGCACCCGGCAGGCATTCTGGTTTGCGACGCTACTCGGCAGCGCCGTGTGCGTAGCGGGTACGGCGCTCATCGCACTGTTTCCCACGCAGATCATGTCCTTTTTCCGCGACGATGCAGAGGTTTTGCGCATTGGCCGCGAGGCGCTTTTGTATGCGTGTGCGGTGATGCCGTTTATGGCATATTCGACTTATGTAAACCAATTGTATCAGTCGCTGGGCTTCCATCAGGCTGCGACGCTGCTTGCCAGCTGCCGCAACGGCCTGTTTTACGTACCGCTGGTGTTGCTGCTGCCGCTCCGGCTGGGACTGAGCGGCGTTGCCATGAGCCAGCCCGCGGCAGACTTTTTGACCTTTGTCGTGTCCGTTCCGTTCCAGATCTGGTTTTTCCGGCATCGGCTCAGGGACACGATTTGATCTGGAGACGCTATGACGCTATCTTCTTTTTTCATGAACCATCCGCGCGCCGCGCTGGGACTGTCCGGCGGGGTCGACTCGGCGTATTTGCTCTATGCCGCGCGGCAAGCGCGCGCGCAGGTTCAGCCCTATTTTGTCAACACGGCTTTTCAGCCGCGCTTTGAGCTGGCCGACGCGCAGCGTTTGTGTGAGCAGCTGGGCGTTGAGCTGCGGGTGGTGGACGTGGACATTTTCCGATATCCCGCCGTCACGGCCAATCCCGCGCAGCGCTGCTACCACTGCAAGCGCGCCATTTTTACCGCCCTGGCCGAGCGCGCCCGCGCCGACGGCTATACGCTGCTGCTTGACGGCACGAATGCCTCGGACGAGAGTGACGAGCGCCCCGGTATGCGCGCGCTGCGGGAGCTTTCCGTGCGCTCGCCGCTGCGCGAGTGCGCTCTGGACAAAGCGCGCATCCGCGCGCTGTCGCGGCAGGCGGGGCTGTTCACGTGGGACAAGCCCGCCTATGCGTGTCTGGCAACGCGCATTCCCACGGGCGAGGCGATCACGCCCGACAAGCTGCACATCACCGAACGCGCCGAGCAGGCGCTGTTCGCGCTGGGGCTGCGCGATTTCCGGGTGCGGTATTATCACGGCGCGGCGCGCATCCAGCTGCCACAGGCGCAGCTTGCTGCGGCCATTTCACTGCGCGAAGAGATTCTGGCCGCCCTGAAACCGGATTACGCGGCGGTATTTCTGGACTTGGAGGTACGCACATGAGCCAAAGCATCCACGAGCTGCTTGCCGATGTACAGGCCGGTCGGCTGAGTATTGAACAAGCGGAGCTGATTCTGAAAAAAGCACCTTTTGAAGACCTTGGCTACGCCAGGATCGACACCCACCGCGCTTTGCGGCAGGGCACAGCCGAGGTCATCTACGGCGCGGGCAAGACTCCGGAACAGATCTGCGGCATCGCCGCTGCGATGCGGCAAAACGGAGTCGAGCCGGTGCTGATTACGCGCCTGTCACCACAGGCAGCCGAGATCGTACAAAAAACGCTGCCGCTTTGCTATCACGCCGACGCGCAGCTTGGCGTGTTGGGCGCAATTCCGGCGCCGGATACGGCCGGAACGATCGTCGTAGCCGCTGCCGGAACGTCTGACCTGCCCGTCGCGCAGGAAGCCGCGCTCACCGCCGAGGCGCTCGGCAACCGGGTCGTGCGGCTGTATGACGTGGGCGTGGCGGGGCTGCACCGGCTGCTGGCGCAGCTGGACGAGCTGATGGCCGCGCGCGTTGTGGTGGCCGTCGCCGGGATGGAAGGCGCACTGGCAAGCGTCATCGGCGGTCTTGTCAGCTGCCCGGTCATCGCCGTGCCGACCAGCGTCGGCTATGGCGCGAGCTTTGGCGGCGTGGCCGCGCTGCTGGCGATGCTCAACTCCTGCGCAAGCGGCGTGAGCGTCGTGAACATCGACAACGGCTTTGGCGCGGGCTTTTTGGCCAGCCGCATCAACCATCTGGGAGGCACGGCATGAAAACGATCTATCTCGACTGCGGCATGGGCGCGGCGGGCGATATGCTGATGGGCGCGCTGTATGAGCTGCTGCCCGATCAGCCTGCGTTCCTTGCCACGATGAACGCCCTCGGTCTGCCGCACACCACGCTTGCGGCAGAGCCGTCCGTCAAATGCGGCATCACGGGTACGCATATGCGCGTTTTGGTGGGCGGCGAAGAAGAAACCCCCGCGCATTCGCACCACCATGCCCACTTCGGGCTGGACGATGTACAAAGCCGCATTGCCGCGCTGCCGCTGCCGGAGCCGGTGCGCGCCGACATCACGGCAGTCTACCGCTCCATCGCCGACGCAGAGAGCCGCGTACACGGTGTGCCGGTCGATGAGATCCACTTTCACGAGCTTGGCACACTCGACGCGCTGGCCGATGTGGCGGGCGTGTGTTTGCTGATGCATCTGCTTGCGCCGCAGCAGGTGATCTGTTCGCCCATTCACGTCGGAAGCGGACACGTGCGCTGCGCGCACGGGCTGCTGCCCGTTCCCGCGCCTGCGACGGCGCTTTTGTTGCAGGGCTTGCCGATCTATGGCGGCAGCATCGAAGCGGAGCTGTGTACGCCCACGGGCGCGGCGCTCGTGCGGCATTTTGCAACGGGCTTTGGCTCGCTTCCGCTTCTGCGCGTGCAGAAGGCCGGCTACGGCATGGGCAGCCGGGATTTCCCGGCAGCCAACTGTGTGCGTGCGCTGCTGGGCGAAACGCAGCAGCAAGGCGCGCAGATTGCGGAGCTGACGTGTACGCTCGACGATATGACCCCAGAGGCGCTGGCCTTTGCAGCCGAGCAGCTGCTGGCTGCCGGTGCGCTCGATGTGACCACAACGCCGACCGTCATGAAAAAAGGGCGCGCGGGCGTGACGCTCACGTGCCTGTGCGAACCGGCGCAGCGCGAAGCGCTTGTGCGGCTGCTGTTTCTGCACACCACGACGCTTGGCATCCGCACCCATGTATGCGAACGCTATACCCTCACGCGGCAGATCGAGACTGTGCAGACCCCGGACGGCGCTGTGCGCGTCAAGCGAAGCTGCGGCTGGGGCGTTTCGCGCAGCAAAGCCGAGTACGAGGACTTAGCGCGCATCGCCCGCGAGAGCGGCCGGTCACTTGCCGAGGTGCGCGCTTCGGTGGAGCAGGGCGCGACTGCGCCAAAATCCAACCCGTGACCCCTTTACAGAAGTACATTTTTCCTGTATAATAGCACCCGAAAACGAAGAAAAGTGTGGTTAGAGCATGATCGAATTTGATGAATATAAAGTAAAACTCAATACCATCCGTCCCCGGCTCGACGCGCTGGCCGATTCGCTGGGCATCGAGGCCGCGAAAGAGGACATCGACCGGCTGCACGCGCAGATCGACTCCGACGGCTTCTGGGATGACCAGCAGACCTCGCAGAAGGTCATGAAACAGGCGCGCACGCTTGAGGGCAAGGTCGAGCATTACGAAAAAATGTGCAGCCAGTGGGACGATCTGTTTACCCTGTGCGAGATGGCGCTCGAGGACAACGACGACTCGATGCTTCCCGAGCTGACCGAGGGCTATGCCCAGCTCGAACAGCAGATGGAACAGGCGCGGCTCGAGACGCTTCTGTCCGGGGAATACGACAACAACAACGCCATCGTCTCGTTCCAGGCGGGTGCGGGCGGTACCGAGGCGCAGGACTGGGCTTCGATGCTCTACCGGATGTATACCCACTGGGTCGAGCAGCACGGCTTGAGATATAAGATCCTTGACTACCTCGACGGTGACGAGGCCTGTATCAAATCTGCCAGCATTCTCGTCGAGGGCGAGAATGCCTACGGCCTGCTTAAGAGTGAAAACGGCGTTCACCGGCTCGTGCGCGTCTCGCCGTTCGATGCCAATGCCCGCCGTCAGACTTCTTTCGCTGCGGTCGAGGTCATCCCGGAGATCACCGACGACACCAAGGATGTCGACATCCGACCCGAGGATATCGAGATGCAGGTCTTCCGCTCGTCCGGCGCAGGCGGCCAGCACATCAACAAGA
>CAYSTN010000097.1:0-5152 GCA_964434135.1 uncultured Oscillospiraceae bacterium | reverse complement strand
CGCCGACGAAGTCGGCGGCTCTTGGTGTGTGAATGGGGGGTGAAAACCCCTCTCAGTCAGCTTCGCTGACAGCTCTGGCAGAGGGAGAGCCAAGGGCGCGTTGGAACGCGGAGGGTGCGGTGGAGATTTTGAGGAAGCTCGCCCGGGCGGCGTAGGCACGGTGGGTCAGAGGTTCGGGGATGGGGATTTTTTCTGCCAGGCGGCGCGAAGCAGGAAGACGGCCAAAATCGCGGACAGCGCGGCGGTGAAGCACATATTGAGCCAGATGCCGTCCAGACCCATCCACCAAAGCCCGCCCAGCAGCAGGGTCGGGAAGATAAGTGCTACGCTGACGGAAAGCATGGTCGCGTGCAGAGGTTTGCCGATGGCGCTGAGAAAGCTCTGCGCGGCCAGCGGAAACCAGCGTACCAGATACGTCAGGCAGAACAGCCGCAGCGCGTGACGGCACAACGCAAGCAGCTGCGCGTCCGCTGCGTCGACAAAGAGTGCGGCAACGTGCTGCGCGCCGAAGAACAGAACAGCCGTTGCGCCGACACTGACCACGCAGCCGCCGAGAAAGTTGCAGCCGACGATTTTGCGCACACGCGGGTAGTTCTCCGCGCCCCAGTTGAAGCCCAGCGCGGGCGCGAGAGAGTCACTCATACCGTACAGAAGCGGCTGGCACATTTCGCTGGCGTACATCAGGACGGAATAGGCCGCGACGGCGGTCGTGCCGCCGCCCACGCCCAGCGCCTGCGCGCCCAGGGTCATGAGGGAGATGTTCATCAGAATCGATGTCACGCGCCCGGCAATGTTGTTCAGGAATGTAGGTGCGCCGCAGGAGATGATCTGCCGCAGGATCGAGCGCGAGAATTTTGGCCGCGTGAAGCGCAGGAGCGTTTTTTTACGGAAAAACGGAAACAGGGCAAGCAGGGAGCAAAAAGCCATCGACAAACAAGCGGCCAGTGCCGAGCCGACAACATCCATCTGAAGCACCAGCAAAAAGACAACCAGCAGGGTGATGGTCGCGGCGTTGGAGAAAATGTTGATAAACATACTGGTTTTGACAAAGCCGCTGATGCGCAGGTAGTTGTCCATGGCAAAAAAGACGGTGGTCAGCGGACTGAACAGCGCGTAGGTGCGGGTATAGCGCACGGCTGTGGCGACAACGCTCTCATCCGCGCCCATGAGCCGCACGAGCGGTTCGGCGGCAAAGAACATGAGAAGTCCCATCCCCAGTGCGATGAGCAGGATCATGACCATGGCGCAGGAGAAAATGTTGTTGGCGGTCTTATCATCCCTGCGGCCAAGGGCGATGGAGATCGGCGCGGACGAGCCGACACCGACCATATCGGCAAGAGAAAAATTTATCATGACCACCGGCATGGCGATGTTGACGGCGGCCAGCGCGGCCTCGCCGAGCTTCTGGCCAATGAAGACACCTTCGATGATGTTATAGATGGACATGGTGAACATACTGACCATGCCGGGCAGCGCCACACGGAAAAACAGTTTCCAGGGCGGCATGGAGGCGTACATGGTCTTGACTTCGCGGTTCATAGTAACTCCTTTTTGACAGCGGTTATTTGGACAGGGATTTGACTTTTTCGGAGAAAATGCGGACAAAGCGCAGCAGGGTGCGCAGCATGACGGCGCGCTCGTCTGCGTCCAGCTCGGCAAAGGCGAGACTGCCCGCGCACCAGAACGGCTCGATGATTTGCTCGGCCTGCGCCATGCCGGCCGGGGTCAGGCGAATCAGCTTGCTGCGGCCATCGTCCGGGTTCGGCTCGAGCTGCACCCAGCCCTTTGTGACAAACGAGCGGACGACCATGTTGACGGTCTGCTTGGGGTAGAGCGTCTGTTCGCAGATGCAGCTCTGGGTGCAGGCGCGGTTTGCGTAGATGGTTTCGAGGACGTACAGGCTCATGTAGGTGAGCGCGTGGGTGTGGGCGTAGTCCTCATAGATCGTATCCATGGACTGCATGAGACGGAAAAACAGCTGCATCTGCTGCTCCACTTCCGATTGTATCATGATGGATATCCCCTTTCATTTGGTCATTGTTTTGGACTATTATACGCAAGCTGTGGAGAATGTCAAGCGGACTGTGTGTAAAAAAAGCGCAAAAAAAAGCCCGCAGCGGCAGCTGCGGGCGAGAATGCGAAATCATGGGGTTTCGCGGCGCTTTTTCTGACGGCCGGTTTTGACAAGGCGAACGGTCGTGGTCAACAGGGCGGTGAACAGGCCGAGTTTGCACCAGTCGAGAAAGAGATAGAGCAGTCTCGAAAGTACGGGCTGCGCGGCAGGATGGACCGGCAGAAACAGCAGAGCAAAGACGAGCCAACCGGCAAGATACAGTCCCTTTGCGCGCCGGGTCAGAGACAGCGGGTGTTTGCTAAAACGCAGGACGGTCAGAACGAGCATGGCAAGGAAGCAAAGCAGCTCAGCCCACGCAAAGGCAAGGCGCAGGTAGTTCATGCTCGGCTCGTAGTGCAGCGTCAACAAAGTCAGCTGCCAGGTGATGCCGGTGGCGTAGCGCAGGTAGACATCCACGGCGAACAGCAGCGCCCAGAAACACCACAGGGCGGTGTTCTTCCGGAAAATCAGGCAGGCAGCGCCGCACAGCAGAAACGGTGCAGCGAAAAGCAGTCCGCTCAGAAAGCCGCCGAGTACCGTCAGCAGCAGCAAAACCAGCGCGCCGAAACAAAGCAGGATGACGCCGACGATCGTTCTGGTATGGCCGGTGCGCCGGGTCTGTTCCGGGGACTGCGGTTCGGTGGCGGTCGGCGTTGGAGCGTTGTTCGCGGCTTGCGGAAGCTGGCCTTTTACCAGTTCGTCGAGCGTGAGCGAAAAGAGGCCACTCAGCGCGATGAGCTTATCCAGCTCCGGGATGCTGGCGTTCGTCTCCCATTTGGAGACGGCCTGGCGCGAGACGTTCAGCTTTTCGGCCAGCTCGCCCTGTGACAGGCCGTGCCGGGTTCGCAGGGCGGTGATGGTTTCACCCAAGGTCATGGAAAGCACCTTCTTTCGATGCGCATAGCATAGCAGAAAACCGCGAAAATGTCGACCATGTGGGCGTTACTTTTTCGCAACCGGCAGTTGCATTTGCGATTTTGCGCAGCGCAGGCAGCGCCGGAAGGATACCGACAGAATGCACTTAGTTCACACCGGTGATCGTTTGAAACCAGCCCATCATCTTTTGTTCGATATACAGCGGCGTTCCGTCGATCTTGACATAGTCACCAGTCTCTACAGCCGGGGCAAAACAGGCGATGCTGTAGGGATAATGGAAGTTGCCGTAGCACCAGCCATATCCTTTTTCCGCCATGGCGTCTGCCATATCATACAGGAAAGCCTGAATGGTTTCGTCCGGATAGCGGTGGCGGGTCAGGCCATTGCCAAAGATGCCCCATTCACCAATCATGAATCCCACGCCATACGCCTCGGCAGTTTCTGCCAGTTCATTTGCACTGACGATGTCCGGGCTGTTCAGAACCGCAGCGGCATCATACGTTTTTCCGTCCGATGCGGTGAAAGGCCAGGTTACCGTGCTGAGGTATGCTGCATCATCCTGATTTTCCAGGGTCAGGCAGCAAAAGTCTCTGGGGGCATAGGCGTGATAGGACAGCGCCACGCCCAGTTCTGCCATGCTCGTTCCGGTCAGTCCTCCACAATGGATATCCGCGATGATGCAGCGTGCAGCATCCGCCTTGCGGATGGCAGTAACGGCAGGACCGAAAAAGGCTGCATACTGAGAATCGGAGTTAACTTCCGGTTCACACAGCAAATTGAAGCTGAGATAGCAGTTGGGAATGTCTGCATACCGCTGGGCAAGTGCTTTCCAGAGAGCTGCAAATTCTGCGGCATAGTCTGTGCTGTTGGGAGCGTCGTGATTCCACTGTACCCAAGCATCAAAAGTATCGTCTTTGGTAAGACCACCAACGCCGCAGCAACGCAGATCCACATGAATATCCCGCTCCATACACCAGGCAATCACCTGATCGAGTTCTTTCAAGCGAGCCTCATTCAGCATACCCACCTGAAGATCAGGCACTTGCAGGCGGGAGAAGTCAAAGGTAATGCCGACAAAATTGAATCCGGCATCCTTTGCCAGCAGCTCCGGGGTGATGATGGAGGAGTCGAAGGTGTAGGTGTCGGCATAGGGCACCAGTTCCGGTTTGTCCTCCAAATAGTAGTAATACCGCAGCGCCGTCTGCGCCGCCTGTTCGATGGTTATCGGCTCGTAGGGACGGAAGTTGTTGTTTTCGTCCAGCGCCATAAGCTTGCTGCTATCCCTGCGGTCATAGGCACACAGGACATAGTTGGCAGCAAAAAGGTTGCCGTATTCCACAGGATACAGAGCCTCTGGGTCGTCATTCGCAGGGCTATTCATCTGATCAAAATCGGCGCAATAATCCCAAAGGCCGCCTTCGTTGGCGATTCCGTCGCTGTTAATGCCAATCAGGGAAGCGTCCGGCCATGTGCCGCCCCACTCCATTGCGTCGCAGTATTCGACCCAGGCAGGCCAGTCTCCATATTCTGCATCAAAATGAGTCTCCATGGCGGAATAATAAAGCGCCTGTGCAAAATAGTAGCGGGTAAAAGACTCTGACAGGAAATCCGCATCAAATGCGCTTGCCATGTCATGCAGATACAGGCTTTTTTCACCGTTCCGCAGTTCATATGCCTTTGCAAGCATACTTACCGCTTCCGCGCAGATGCATTCGTCCTCTGCACGCTGGAGCAAGTCCAGATCTGCAAGGCCAAGGTCATAGACCTGCTGCAGGGTTTCGCTTAACTGCGGGGCGGGTGTTTACGGCTCGGGTGCGGTTTGCGTATGGCTCGGTTCCGGCTCTTGCGCAGGAACATCCACAGCCGGAGCGTCAGCGACAGCTTCGGGGTTTGCCTGACATCCGGCAAAGATACTCAACAGCACCATGATCGACAGAATGAGGCAAATGACTTGTTTCGTTTTCATATTTTAATCCCCCTTTATATAGATATAAAAAAGTCTTTTCCTGATTTAGAAGTAGGCGGCGATTCGGTGTACCGAATCGCCGCCCTTGTGTCCGTTAATCCATGTGTGCGAAAGTTGTACCCAGGCCAATGTCAAAGCCAAGCGCCTGATACATCTTTTCATCACACGGCGCACAGCATACCGTTAAGCTCGATATG
>CAYSTN010000096.1:0-5224 GCA_964434135.1 uncultured Oscillospiraceae bacterium | reverse complement strand
CCATCAAGGCCCTGCGCAAGGACGTGCTGGCCAAGTGCTACGGCGGCGACATCACGCGCAAAAAGAAGCTGCTCGAAAAGCAGAAGGAAGGCAAAAAGCGTATGCGCACCTTCGGCACGGTCGCCGTACCGTCCGAGGCGTTCATGGCCGTCCTCAAGCTCGACGACGAATCGTAGGAGGTTTTCCCGTGGCGCTCATTCAAATCGTTGAAAACAGAAAAAAGAGCCTCGGCATTTACGTACACATCCCCTTCTGCCGGAGCAAATGCGAATACTGTGATTTCTATTCTCTGCCGGGCGCGCGCAACCGTGACCTGATGGAACGCTATCTCGACGCGGTGCTGCTGCACATCCGCGAAGCGGCGCAGGGCGCGGCGGGCTACGAGGTCGACACCGTCTACTTTGGCGGCGGCACACCCTCGTTCTTTGGCGGCGGCGGCCTTGCGCGCATCTTCGCCGAAATCGACCGCCGCTTTGATGTCAGCCGCGACGCAGAAGTCTCGCTCGAGGCCAACCCTGACTCTATCACCCTGCCCATGCTCAGCCGGCTGCGCCGCGCGGGCTTTAACCGCATCTCCATCGGTGTGCAGTCCGACGACGATGCCCAGCTCAAAGCCCTTGGCCGCCCGCATAACTACCGCCAGGCGCAGCAGGCCGTCTCGCTTTCTCGCCGCGCGGGGTTTGACAACATCTCCGTCGATCTCATGTACGGTCTGCCGAACCAGTCGCGTGAACAGTGGATGCAGACGCTGCGCAACGTCATCGACCTCAAAGCCGAACACATCAGCTGCTACGGGCTGAAGGTCGAGCCGGGCACCAAGCTCTGGACATACAAAGACTGCGCCAATCTCCCCGACGATGACGCACAGGCCGATATGTACTTCTACGCCGTCGAGACGCTCGAGCAGTTCGGCTACCACCAGTACGAGATCTCCAACTTCGCACACGACGGCTTCATCTGCCGCCACAACATGAAATACTGGGTCGGTGACGAATACCTGGGCTTTGGCCCGTGCGCCGCGTCGGACTTTGCCGGCCGCCGCTTCACGGTCGAGCCTGACCTGGAACGGTATATCAAAGGCGTCATGGAAAAGGGCGTCATCCTCTCCGAGTCTGAGCTGATCCCCCTGCGTGAGCGCGCGGGCGAATATCTCATGCTCCGCCTGCGCACCGTCGACGGCATTGAAAAAAGCGAGTATACCCGCTCGTTCCTGCTGCCGTTCGAACCGATCGAGGAGATCCTTGTGCGCCTGCAATTGCAGGAATATGCGGCCTATTCTTCCGGCCGCTGGCACCTGACGCCCAAGGGCTTCATGCTCTGCAACCCCATCCTGGTCGAGCTTTTACAGGCGCAGCAGAACTCCAAACCCCTCGCGCAGAAGCGCTGAGGCGCAAAAGCGTCACAAAAAGCGTCAAAAACGCAAAAAACAATTGACAAAACCCGGCCATATCGGCTATAATACGGTTTGTATGCTCCACGGAGCAACGCACTATTTTGACTCGCTGCGGCTGTTCGCCATACGCGCACAGCTGTTGAGCATATTTTTACAGGAGGTGTAGATTCCATGGCAACTGTTCGTACCTATCAGCCCAGAAAGCGTCACAGATCCAAGGTGCATGGCTTCAGAAAGAGAATGGCTACTGCCAACGGCCGCAAGGTTCTCGCTCGTCGCCGCGCCAAGGGCAGAGCAAAGCTCTCCGCGTAAGACGCGCGCCTACACCGCAACACATACATTCGGGGTGAATGGACGCAGTTCTGTTCGCCCCATCTGTTTATCAGCCGAAACCGAAGGTGGGCGTTTATGCAGTTCTCTTCATCGCTCAAGCTCAATCATATCTTCCGCCGCCTCTACCGCAAAGGTAACAGCGCGGCCAATGGCTATCTGGTTCTGTACTGCCGCAAAAACGGTACGGATCGCAACCGCATCGGCCTGACCGTCAGCGCCAAACTCGCCCACGCCGTGCAGCGCAATCGTCTGCGGCGGCAGCTGCGCGAGATCTATCGCCTGCACGAAGACAGCTTTGCCCGGGGATATGATATCGTTGTCGTGGCACGTTCGCGCGCCATCGGCGCGCCGTATGCTGCGCTTTCGCGCTCATACCTGTCTCTTGCGGCCAAACTCTGCCTGATACCGGAGTCGCAGACATGAGAACTGTGCTTTTGTGGCTGATCCGCCTGTACCAACGCCATATCTCCCCCGGACTTCCGCGCCGCTGCCGCTTTTCGCCGACCTGTTCGCAGTATGCGTTCGAGGCCATCACGAAATACGGAGTTCTGCGCGGCGGCTGGCTGGCCTTCAAACGCCTTTTGCGGTGTAATCCCTTCAACAAGGGAGACTATTTTGACCCGGTGCCATAGGGCAGCGTGGTTTTTTCCCGTTGTCTGCGGCCAACCCACCACACTTGGAGGAACACAATGAAGAAAAAAATTCTGCTCTGCTTCCTTGCCGTAGTGCTGCTTGTGTCTCTGGTCGGCTGTGCCTCCGGCACATCCACCGCCAATGACAAGTACGTCGGCATGGAGCCTGTCGCCGCGGCAGAAGCTGCCGCCGCGGAAACCAAGGACTCCACCGGCATTTCCGACATCATCCGCGTTCCGTTCGGCTATCTGCTTGACTGGCTGTATACCTTCACCAGCAACTATGGCCTTGCGCTCATTTTGTTCTCGCTCATCGTCAAGCTGGTGCTTCTGCCCATGTCGATGAAGAGCAAAAAGAGTATGCTCAAAATGTCCCGTCTTGCCCCGCAGATCAAAGCGCTCGAGGCCAAATACGGTGACGATAAGCAAAAATACCAGCTTGCCGTGCAAAAGCTCTACAAAGAAGAGGGCGTTTCCATGGGCGGCGGCTGTCTGTGGTCGTTCATCCCGCTGCTCATTTTGCTGCCGCTGTACTATGTCATCCGTGAGCCGATCACGTACATGATGCACAACACGCAGTCCGTCTCGGCGGCTATCACCGCGTTCATCCAGGCCAGCGGCGAGAACCTCGGCTCGAACTCGTACTATGTGCAGCTTGCTGCCGCCGGTCACATCGGCGATTACATCGAAGAACTCAAATCGCTCACCGTCACCGCCAGCGCCAACCTGCAGGCGATGAACTTCCAGTTCTGCGGCATCGATCTGGCCGCCATCCCCACCTTCAAATTCTGGGAGTGTGAGGGCTGGGCTGAGATCGGTCTGTTCCTCATCCCGGTGATCTCTGCCGGTTTGCAGGCGCTTTCCATGTGGCTGAGCCAGAAGATGAACAATCAGGTCGTCACCAACGCCGACGGCGAACAGGACACCGAGGCCGCCAAAGCATCGAACCAGACCAATACGATGATGATGCTCATGATGCCGCTCATGTCCCTGTGGATCGGCTACTCCATGCCCGCCGCTCTGTCCATCTACTGGATCGCACAGGCCGTACTCAGCACGGTGCAGGACTATATCCTCACTATCCACTACCGCAAGGTCTACGATGCCGAAGATGCCGTCAAGCAGGAGCTTGCCGCCAAGCGCCGCGCTGAAGAGGCCGAAAAAGAGCGCCAGCGCGCCCTGCGCCGGGAACAGAACCCCGAGGGCATCACCGAAAACGTCAGCAAGAAAAAGCTACGCCAGCAGGAAAAAGAGGCTGCCGACCGCGCCGCCAGAGAATACGAGGCCAAACAGAACCCCGCTCTGGAAAAGGAAGAGAAGAAGCCGCTTTCCGGCGATGCCGCGCGCCCGTACAGCCGTGGCCGTGCATATGATCCTGCGCACTATGGCAAAAAACAGGCTGCCGAGTCTGACGCAGAACAGACGAAGGAGTAATTATGGAGAAATTTATTACCGCAACCGGAAAAACGATCGATCTGGCCATTGCTGCGGCTCTGGATGAGCTGCACATGGACCGTGACAGCGTTTCCGTCGAGGTACTGGATAATCCCAAATCCGGCTTCCTCGGCATCGGCGCGCAGCCTGCGCGCGTCAAGGTCACTTACGAAGTGCCCGACGAAGCGCCCAAGCCCGCGCTCTCGTCCGCCTCGCGCAGCAAGCCCAAAAAGCCCGCGCCCAAGTCCACCGGCGAGGCTAAAGTAGTCGCACCCGCCGCGCCGAAGGTCATTGCGCCCGCAGCACCCGAGGCCCCTGCCGCACCGCAGACGCGCGCTGCTGCATCCGATGCACCCGCCGCACCGCGCGCCGAGCGCAGCCGCTCCGGCCGTGGTCAGCGTCAGGAGCGCCGCGACAGACAGCCGCGCCCGCAGCAGACGGAAAAGCCCGCCGCCGCGCCGCAGCCGCCCAAGCAATACGCGCCCGCCGAACCCGGCTCGACCGAAGAACGCATCGAGCAGTTCATTCAGGGTCTTCTGGCGCACATGGGTTCGGATGCCGTTCCCCACGCCGTAAAGACCGGTGACGAGACGTACCTGGTCGACCTCGTCGGCTCGAACCTCGGCATTCTCATTGGCCGCCGTGGTGAAACGCTCGATGCCATCCAGCATCTGACCAACTACGCCGTCAACCGCGGCCAGAACAAGCGTGTGCGCATCAATGTCGACGCGGAGAGCTACCGGCTCAAGCGTGAGCAGTCGCTGCAGCGTCTTGCGCAGAAGGTCGCCGGCAAGGTCACCCGTTACCGCCGCAACATCACCCTCGAACCGATGAATGCTTACGAGCGCCACGTCATCCACGCCGCGCTGCAAGACCATCCCGAGGTCACCACCTTCTCCACCGGCACCGAGCCGAACCGCCGCATTGTCGTCTCCTACAGCCGCTATAAGGCCGCCGAAGCCGCCGTCAAGGCCGACTTCCCCGAAACCGAAGACGAATAATCCGCGTTTCGAATCGGACAGCCGCAAATCATCCTCGTATTTGGACATCGTCCATAAAACATTTCGTGGAGCGTATCACTTCGATACGCTCCACGTTTTTTGACCTATTCCGCACCCCTTGGCTCTCCCTCTGCCAGAGCTGGCGGCAAAGCTGCCTGAGAGGGCTTTCCGCAAATCACCACCGCGCCCGTAGGGGTCGATGCCCACATCGACCCGGCGCGGCCTCGCCGCGCCCATCGGTTTTCCGTAGAACGTTGTAGGGGCGGACGACTCTGTCCGCCCGAAGTCTTTCCATTCGCACTGCACTTGTTGCTTTGCAACGCACTTTCCAATTTGCCCTGCATTCGTAGGGGTCGATACCCACATCGACCCGTTGTAACAAATCCCCACCGCACCCGCTGCGTTCCACTGCACCCCTTGGCTCTCCCTCT
>CAYSTN010000095.1:0-5512 GCA_964434135.1 uncultured Oscillospiraceae bacterium | reverse complement strand
CAGATGCTCATTTTGTAATTTCGGTCTGAAACTGTTTTATGAGCACCTAACTAAAAGCCGCTCCTGTTTTTATGTTTGGATACGTGTGCCGCGCTCAGCAGCCGCAGCCGGAGTCACAGCCGCAGCTGTTGCCGTTGCCGCCGCAGCCGAAGATAAGCAGCAGAATGATGATCCACCACCAGCTGTTGCCGAAGGCGCAGAATCCGGACTGATTACAAGACATAACAAGACCTCCTGAATAATAACGTAGCGTGTTCTCGCTCGCTCATTCCATGTTATGCCGCAGCGCGCAAATGGTGCGCGCTACGCGTCATAAAGCGTGTCGAGCGTACCGAACCGATAGCCCTGCTCTTCCCATTTTGTAAGCAGTGTGTCGAGGATCTGCGCGTTCGTTTTTGACGTTGTGTGCAGCAGCACGATCGCGCCCGGATGGATGCGCGGCAAAAGCTTTGCAAACGCCTCTTCTTCGCTTGGCTGCCTGTCCTGATACCAGTCCACATAGGCCAACGACCAGAATACCGTCCGGTAGCCCAGCTTCTGCGCCATGCGCAGGTTCTGCTCGCTGTAGATGCCCTGCGGCGGGCGGTAATACTTTGGCATTTCCTCGCCGACCGTCTGGGCATACAGCGTCTCCAGGTCGGCCAGCTCTTTCGTGAACGCGCGCTCGTCGGCGAGCTTTGACATATCATAGTGGTGATACGTATGGTTGCCGACCAGATGCCCCTCGCGCGCCATCCGGCGCACAAGCTCCGGGTTTTGCTCGATGTAGTTGCCCACGACAAAAAACGCCGCCTTGACCTCGTGCCGCGCCAGCGTGTCAAGGATCGTTTCGGTGCAGCCGTTTTCATATCCTGCGTCAAAGGTCAGATAGATCGTCTTTTCTGTCGCATCACCGAGATAGACCGCGTCATATTCCCGCAGCGCCGCAGCCGTGGCGTTGCCGATGGGCGCTTGCCCCTCAGTCTGAAAGCGCAGCCCCCACGAAGCGGCCTCAATGGCGCGGCTGTGACGAAACAGCAGCGCCAACGCCCCGCAAAAGGCCACCACCGCCACCAAAGCGAGCGTAACGCGCCCATAGCGCCGAATAAAGCTTCTCATAAAAAACACCCCTGTCTACCCTATGCGGGCAGACAGGGGCTTTAGTCCTGTCAAAACAGCGCTATGATGCGGTACACCACAAACGCGGCCAGCCACGCCACGCAGCACTGCGTCAGCGCGATCAGCGCTGCGCGCCAGTGTGAGCCGACTTCGCGCCGGATGGCGGCGATGGCCGCGACGCACGGCGTATAGAGCAGCGTGAACACCAGAAAACTCAGCGCGACCTGCGGCGTAAAGACGCTGGCGAGAGCCGTGCCGCCAAGCAGAATTTCCAACGTGCTGACGACGGATTCTTTCGCGATGAACCCGGAGATGAGCGCCGTCGCGCAGCGCCAGTCCGCGAAGCCCAGCGGCGCAAAGACCGGCGCGAGCCACCGCCCTACAATGGCAAGCAGGCTTTCTTCGCTGCTGCTGACCACGTTGAGCTGCAAATCAAAACTCTGCAAGAACCAGATGACGATCGTCGCCAGAAAGATGACTGTGAACGCGCGCTCGATGAAATCTTTCGCCTTGTCCCACAGCAACAGCAACACGCTCTTGACGCTCGGCAGCCGGTAGTTCGGCAGCTCCATCACAAACGGCACCGGTCTGCCGCGGAACGCGGTCTTTAACACCATCGCCGAGACGATGCCCACCACGATGCCCAGCACATACAGCCCGATCATCACCAGGGCCGCATGGTTCGGGAAAAAGGCCGCCGAGAAAAAACCGTAGATCGGGATCTTTGCCGAACAGCTCATAAACGGGGTCAGCAGGATGGTCATCGTCCGGTCGCGCTCCGACGGCAGGGTCCGCGTGGCCATGACCGCCGGAACGGTGCAGCCGAAGCCGAGCAGCATCGGCACGATGGACTTGCCGGACAGGCCGATGCGCCGCAGCAGCTTGTCCATCACGAAGGCCACACGCGCCATATACCCGGTGTCTTCCAGAATGGACAGGAAAAAAAACAGCGTCACAATGATGGGCAAAAAGCTCAGCACCGACCCCACACCCTGGAAAATGCCATCGATGAGCAGGCTGTGTACCACCGGGTTCAGCCCATAGGCCGTCAGCGCCCGGTCGACCACCGCCGTCAGCGCGTCAATACCCAGCGCCAGCAGGTCACTCAGCCCCTGCCCGATGACGTGGAACGTCAGGAAAAAGATCAAAAACATCACACCGATGAAGATCGGGATGGCGGTATATTTTCCGGTCAGAATGCGGTCGACCCCAACCGAGCGCCGCCGCTGCTTGCTCTCGTGCGGCTTGGTAACGCAGCGCGTGACCAGCTGCTCGATGAACGTGTAGCGCATATCGGCGATGGCCGCGTTGCGATCCAGCCCGCGCTCGAGTTCCATCTGCACGATCGAATGCTCAATCAGCTCATGTTCGTTCTGGTCGAGCCGCAGCTGTTCGGTGACAGATGCGTCTCCGTCGATGACCCACGTCGCGGCATAGCGGACATTCAGCCCCGCGCGCTGCGCATGGTCTTCGATCTGGTGTGAAACTGCGTGGATGCACCGGTGAACCGGACCGGGCGCGCAGAAATCGACGACCGAGGGCAGCAGCTTCGTCTGCGCGGTGCGCACGGCCGTCTCGATGAGCGTCTGCACGCCGTCACCTGACGCAGCGCAGATAGGCACGACCGGCACGCCGAGCGTCTTTGCCATCTGTTCCACGTCGACCGCGCCGCCGTTGCCGGTCAGCTCGTCCATCATGTTGAGCGCCAGCACCGTCGGCACACGCAGCGAAAGCAGCTGCAACGTCAGATAGAGGTTGCGCTCTAAATTCGTCGCATCGACGATGTTGATGATACCGTCCGGCTTTTCGTTGAGGATAAAATCCCGGCTGACGATCTCCTCTGCCGTATAAGGCCGCAGGGAGTAGATGCCCGGCAGGTCGACCACGGTGCAGTCCTTCTGCCCGCGGATGATGCCGGATTTGCGGTCGACAGTCACGCCGGGGAAGTTGCCCACGTGCTGGTTTGAGCCGGTCAGCTGGTTAAACAGCGTCGTTTTTCCACAGTTCTGGTTTCCGGCAAGCGCAAAGATCATGCGTCGACCTCCTCTATCTGAATGCTGCGCGCGTCTTCTTTGCGCAGCGTGAGCGTGTAGCCGCGCAAAAACAGTTCCATGGGGTCGCCCATGGGCGCGATCTTACTGAGGCGAATGCGCGTGTGCGGGATCAGCCCCATATCCAGCAGCCGACACCGCAGCAGCCCCTCTCCGCCGACCTCGGTGATGATCCCGCTATGGCCAACCTGCAATTCATCCAGCGTCATGCGATACACGCTCCTCTCTGTTTTTCGCAGCTTTCATTTCTGACTGTAAGGATACGCGGGTATGCGGGAAATTGCAAGAGCGTTTCGCAAAAAACCGACAAAAAACTTTTCGTCACTGGCGAAATTTACAAATTCGTCATGCCCTGCGCCGTGCGCTATGGTATGATACGACAAGAAGGAGGGTGGTCATGAATATTTTATTTTTCCTGACGCCAAAGGCGATGTGCGCCTATGTCGAGGCTGACGATACCCTGCGCCAGGCGATGGAGCGCATGGAAAACTCCGGCTACGCCGCGCTGCCCGTTCTGGACAAGACCGGAAAATACTGCGGTGTCATCACCGAGGGTGACCTGCTGTGGACGATCAAGCGCCTGTGTGGCATGGATCTGCGCCAGACCGAGGAGCATTCCATCTGCGAGATCGAACACCGGCGCACCGTGCAGCCCGTGCGCGTCGATACGCGCGTAGAAGACCTCATTGGTGTTGCCGCCGAGCAGAACTTCGTCCCGGTCATCGACGATAAAAACGATTTCATCGGCATCGTCACCAGAAGCCGCATCCTGCGCTACTTCCTGCGGACGAATTTCCCGCAGCCGTAAAAAAATTTTCCAAAACCGGTTTAATCCTCCGGCTTCCGGCTCATACTAGCCTCGGAGGTGCAAACAACCATGCAAAACAACGATAATCATCCGACATGGAAGCGTGTGCAGTGCTTCATCCGGGAAAAGGGCTACTACATAGTCCTGTTCCTCTGCATCTGCGCAGTAGGGATCTCGGGCTATTTGTTCGTATCCAATGCCGTTTCCGAAAAAGACACGCTGAACGATGCGACGCTCTCCGTCGCCACCCGGGCCGATGACCCGGCCGCCGCGCCGCAGTCCAAGCCGTCTGCGGCGCAGACCCCCGCACCGCAGCCCACTGCTCCGGCTGCCGCCATGACCGACGAGGCCGTGCGCGCCGAGGCGAAGAAGCTGCGCATCTGGCCGGTCGGCGGCGCCCAGCAAACGCCCTACAGCGCCGACGCGCTGCGCTATAACGCCACGACGCAGGACTGGCGTACCCACGCGGGCATCGATCTGAGCGCAGCGGTCGGCACACCGGTCAAAGCCGCCGGCAGCGGTGTCGTGACGGCGGTGTACGATGACGAATACCTCGGTACGAGCGTCGTCATCGAGCATCCCGACGGCCACGTCTCGCAGTATTCCAACCTTGCCGTCATGCCGTCCGTCTGTGCCGGTGACACGGTCGAGGCTGGCACGGTCATCGGCGCGGTTGGCCAGAGCGCACTTTTGGAACTTGCGGATGAGCCGCATCTGCACTTTGCCGTCTTTTCCGACGGCCAGAGCGTCGACCCGGCTGATTTCATCGGCTGAAACACCACAACCCCCGGAACAGGAAACTGACCTGCTCCGGGGCTTGCTGCTCCTTTCCACTCCACGACCATTTCATTGGATCGTGGGGTGGTTTTTGCGCAGACCAGATATTTCCACCGCACTTGTAGGGGCGGACGACTCTGTCCGCCCGAAATTGTTTCGATTTCTACCGTACTTAACACGACGCATCCACCCCCTTGGCTCTCCCTCTGGGGGAGCTGACGGCGCAGCCGCCTGAGAGGGCTGTCTCCAAATTTGCGCCGCACTCATAGGGCGGGACCCATGTGTCCCGCCACTCGGCGCGGCTTCGCCGCGCCCTTGGCTCTCCCTCTGGGAGAGCTGTCACCGAAGGTGACTGAGAGGGCTTCTTCCCAAAATTTGCGCCGCGCTCGCAGGGGTCGATGCCCGCGTCGACCCGGCGCGGCGTAGCCGCGCAAAACCCGAAAATCACCGCCGCACCGATTCAGCCATCACCAACAATGGCGGGCGGCGCGTAGTGATGTCCCGCTAAGGTGAGTAAGAGCGGCGCAGAAGACCATAATCTTTTGAGCAGATACGTGATGGCGGTTTCTGAGCTAAAAGCACTCTTTTCTTCCATATCTTTTCTCTTGCGAGAGAAAAGATATGGCCTGCGTAGCAAGAACACGGTTGCAAATTTGCGACGCAGTACCGGCGGGACACATGGGTTCCGCCCTACGAGGTGCAGAGAAGTTACGAAGGCGGTAAAAAACCACCCCACGACCCAATGAAATGGTCGTGGGGTGGAAAGGAGCAGCAACGA
>CAYSTN010000094.1:0-5802 GCA_964434135.1 uncultured Oscillospiraceae bacterium | reverse complement strand
AGTCGTTCCATTCGTTTTTAATCATTTTTTGAGGTGAAAAAACGCCAAGGGAGGTCGGTGTCGATCTGAAGAACGGTTACAACGGTGACCTGACCTCCCGCGAAGCCGGCTCCGTCGGCGGCCAGATGGTCAAGAAGATGATTGAGTCCTACGAGCGCAATATGAAGTAAGTTCTGCGCTCCGGGCGGACGCTCGGAATGCAGGAAAGGCGTGGGTGCGTCAGAAATGACGCTCTGCGCAAAAAAATCACGCACTTTTGAAAAAGTGCGTGATTTTTATCGTCTTTCAGCAGATGTTGTAAACGAACTGCTTTTGCTGAACCTTACATCCGTTCCGGGGCGCTGAACCCGAGAAGATCGATGCACTGCTCCAACACCCCGCGTGTCAGATCCATCAGAGCGGCATAGCTGGCTTTTTGCTCGGCATCCGGCTCGGTCAGAATCTTGACATCGTGGTAGAACTTGTTTGCGGCGGTGGCCAGCTCGTAGATATAGGCGCAGATGGCGTTCGGCGCGCAGTCGCGGTATGCGCTCGTCAGTGCGTCGGCCATACGCGAAAGGACAAGCATCAGCTGTTTCTGCTCCGCGCTTTGTGCCGCGCGCAGGGAAGAGGCATCGACCGGCTGGCCGTATTTGGCGAGGATGGACTTGATGCGCACGATGGTATAGAGGATATACGGGCCGGTGTTGCCCTCAAACGAGGAGAAGCGGTCAAGATCGAAGACATAGTCCTTTGCCGGCAGATTGCTCAAATCGCCGTATTTGAGTGCGGCCATGGCGATGCAGCGTGCAGTCTGCGGGAGTTCCTGGTCGGAGACGGTCTGGTTTTCCTGAATTTTGCCGGTGACATAGCCGGTCACGTCGGAGATGAGCGTTTCAAGGCGCATAACGCCGCCTTCTCGTGTTTTGAAGGGTTTGCCGTCTTTGCCGTTCATCGTGCCGAAGCCGATGTGCATCAGCTGCGTCGACGCGTCGACCAGCCCCGCTTTTTTGGCCACACGGAAGACCTGCTCAAAGTGCAGGTTCTGGCGTTTGTCGGTGAGATAGATGTATTTTGACGGGTGATAGTCCTGTTCGCGCTGGACGATGGTGGCAAGGTCGGTCGTGGCATAGAGCGTTGCGCCGTCGGATTTGATGAGGATGCAGGGCGGGATCTCTTTGGCATCCGACGCTTCCTGCACGGGCACGACAAGTGCGCCCTCGGATTCCACACACAAATCCTGCTCACGGATGGTTTGCAGCAGCTGCGGAATGTACGGCTGCGCGTCGCTTTCTCCCAGCCAGACATCAAAGCTGACGCCAAGATCGTCATAGTTGCGTTTGAGATCGGCCACGGACACGCGCAGAATCTGTTCCCAGAGCGCACGTTCGCCACGTACACCGTTTTGCAAACGGTAGGTTTTTTCATGCGCGCGGGCTGCAAAGGCTTCGTCGGTCTTGCTGCGGGCGCTGGCGGCAGGATAAATGGTTTCCAGCTCGGAAATGGTGAAAGGCGCTTCGACCGGGTATTCTCCGGTGTAGTCCGGGTCAAAGTAGACCAGCTCCGGCTGCTCGTCTTGCAGCTGCGCCATGATAAGACCCATTTGCAGACCCCAGTCACCCAAATGGATATCACCGATGACCCGGTTGCCGAAGAAGCGGTAGATACGCTTGAGCGTTTCGCCGATGATGGCGCTGCGCAGATGACCCACGTGCAGCGGCTTGGCAACGTTCGGCCCGCCGTAGTCAAGAACGACGGTACACGCGTTGGCATCCGGCTGCACACCGAAGTGTTCGCTCGTACCCATCTCGCGCAGGTACTGCGCGAGGTATTCTTCGGCGATCTTCAGGTTCAAAAAGCCGGGCATGACGGCCTCGACGCTGCTGAACATGGCGTTCTGGCCGAGCGCTTCCATAACGGCGTTGGCAATCTGAATGGGTGCTTTGTGATATTGCTTGGCAGCGGCAAGCGCGCCGTTGCACTGAAATTCGCAAAGGTCAGGGCGGTTGGAGAGAGTCGCTCTGCCATACGAAGGGTCATATCCGGCAGTCTGGAAAGCAGCAGAAAGCTGCTCGGAGATCTGGTCGATCAAGAATTTCATGTCGTTCATCCTTTATCTTGTCATAAGTTTATATAGTATAGCAGAAAAAACCGGAAATGTACAGCAGAAAAACCGGGATCTGTTCACGAAAACAACACGCGAACGCTCAATGCGGCCATGCAGAAGCCTGTCAGATCGGCAAGCAGCGCTGCCGGAATGGTGTAGCGTGTCTTTTTCACACCCGCTGCGCCAAAATAGACACTGATGGCGTAGAAGGTCGTCTCCGACGAACCGAGCATAACGGCAGCCGTGCGGCCTATGGTCGAGTCGACCCCATATTGACGCATCAGGTCTGTGCCGACGGCAAGCGCGGCGCTGCCGCTGAACGGGCGGATGAGTACGAGCGGCGCGAGTTCCGGCGGCAGACCGAGCAGACGAAATACAGGCGCAAACATCGGCGCAGCGAGCGTAAAAAAGCCGCTTTGGCGCAGCATGGTCACAGCCGTGAGCATCAAAACAAGCGTTGGCGCAAGCGTAAATAAAAGTCGCAGACCGTCCTGCGCACCGGAAAGCAGAGCAGGGTAGAGGGTCTGCCGCTTTCGCAGGCCGACTGCTCCGAGCAAGACGATCCCAGCCGGAATGAGCAGCTCTGTCAAGTTTTCCAGCATCGGCGAAGTCCTTTCGCGGCGATGATCCCGACTGTGACCGAACAGGCCGACGAGAGCAGGACGGCAGGAAGAATGTCAAACGCGTGTGCCGCGCCAAGCTGCGCACGCACGGCTGCAACGGTAGAGGGGATGAGCTGCAAAGAGGCTGTATTCAGTACAACGAGCAGACAAAGCTCATCACTGGCCGCGTCGCTGCCACTGAGCGCCTGCATTCTGGCTGCCGCGCGGATTCCAAGCGGTGTGGCAGCATTGCCCAGACCGAGCAGGTTGGCCGCCAGATTGCCGCACAGACTGCCGAAGCCTTCGGCATCTTCGGCGCAGCGCGGGAAGAGTTTGCGCAGCGGCGTGCGAAGCGCCTGGCAAAGTCGCGCGGTCAAACCGCTTTCGTCGGCGGCGCGCGACAGGGCAGACCAGAGACAGATCGGCCCTGCGATGGACAGAGTCAAATCGATACCCATTTTCGCACCGGACAGGGCGGCTTGTGTGGAACAAAAGGGTGAACCGGTTATGACGTCAAAGACAAAAGAGACAGCAATTAGCCCAAACCAGAGGACATGAATCAACAAAAAATCGCCTCCATACACAAAAACTTGTTAACCGTTCAAAAAAAATACATATTTTGATGCTAAGATTGAAGCTGTTTGAAGGGTCAATTGTCGAGCTGTCATGCAGGGTCGGCAGTCTCATGGTATGCATGGAAAATCTTAAAAAAGTAAGAAGGGGCAACATGAAATCAACAGGAATTGTTAGGAAAGTCGACGAGCTGGGACGCATTGTTTTGCCGATCGAGCTACGTCGCACACTGGACATTGCCGAGAAAGATGCCATTGAAATCTATGTCGACGGTGACTCCATTATTCTTAGAAAGTATGAACCAACCTGCATCTTCTGCGGCGACGGCAGAAACGTTGAAAATTACAAAGGTAAAAACATCTGTGCCAACTGTATGAAAGAGTTGCGCAACGGCAAGTAAGCACGCAAAACCGCTTTCTATGCTTCGACCTGCCGCTAGCGGCAGGTCTTGTTTTTTTCTGGCTGTAAACGTTTTAAACGATTGTTTGTTGCGACTACTTCGGTAGGGCGCTTTTTTTGTACCCTTTTTCGGGAAAAAGTTGAGGAAACGCGGTTTTTTCCAAAGTACACAATATTGCCGCACTTTGCAGAAAGGCGATCCTCTGCAAGGTGCGGCAAAATAAAACAACAGGAAGTACGAAAGGGGAGAACGGGGGAGTTACTCGGTTGACCAATAGAGGTCGAAGCCGAACTCGCGCAGCAGGTTTGCGGTCTTTGTGGCCGTGATGGGAATGGAATCGATCCACAGCTCCTGTGTCTGGCTTTCCGTCTCATAGGTGCGCGTCAGATCCGTTTCGACGTGAGCCATTCCCGCCCTGTCCGCTTTTCCATAGTTGACGTCGGTTACTAAGAACGCAAGACTCAGGGGCGTATAATCCGCGTCCGCGTTCTCTTCGGCTTGCAGAAGGCCTGCGTCGATATCCTGGCAGCACGCCTCATAGAGCTGCCACGCCTGCTGCGCATCGAGCCAGGTCGTCTCGCCGGTTTCCTTGGACTGGACAGAAGCCGCAAGAATGTCGGTGCGCGTGCGCGGTACATCAAAGCCCAAACGGATGCGAACGCTGGCAGGTGCGGCATAGAGCGATTCATACTGCGCGATGAGGCTTTCAGGATCGTTCTGCTCCGGTTCGGCATAGACCAGCTTGTACTCGCGGCACAAAACGCTTCCATCCGTCAGACGATACAGAAAATAGACCGTTTCGCTGTGATCTTCACCGAGCCGGAAGTTGGCCGTGCGCGCTTCCTGCTCCTGCTTGCCGTCAATGATGGCGCTATGCAGCTGCAAGATTTCGTCGATGTACTGTGTGTCGGCGCTCAGATGGTTTGAGTAGCGCGAGGTGCTGAGGCTGGCATCGACGATTTCGCTGCGCTGCGGCAGATGGCGCGAATAGCCGAACAGGTCGAGCTTTACCGTGCTGAACAGCACCACGAGCGCCGCGCACGTCACGCCAAAGCCCAGCCAGCCGCGGCGGAAAACGCGCAGGGTCTTTTGCAGCAGCATCTGTGCGGAAAAATAGCCGATGAACGCGCCGACGAGCAAAAACAGCAGGACGTACCAGAAGTTTTCCGCTGCGTTGCCGGCAACGAGTTCCGTGAGCGCTGCGCCAAGCACCAGCGAGCAGCCGACCGTGAACGTATACAGCGCCACCGGGCGCAAAGCGCGTACCGCGACTACATCGCCGCAGCGCTCCATCTCGCGCCGCCGCAGCAGCCAGAATGCCCACGCGGCAAACGCCAGCCCGATCACAGCCAGCAGCACCAGATAGCCCCACCCGGTCAGGAAGACCTGCCGGACGGTCCAGCTGTCATCGTAGGTGGCGGAGGTGGTGAACTGGCTGTTGATGCCCAGCACCGGCGAGGCCAGAACGGCAAGCCCTTCTATGGCAGCTTGGCCGTCGGGCATTCCGTAGACGAAAGTCTCAAGCAAACGCTGGACGATCATCGCCAGCAAAACTACGGTGAAGTTCAAAATGCAGTAGACAATGCCCGCTGCGGCCATCTGGCCGACGATGGTGCAGACCAGCACACCGAAGGAGAAGAACAGCACTGCGCCCAGCATCGTCGCTGCAAAGACCTGCATCGCCGGGATAAAGGCCGCTGCGCCGAACGCACTGCCGACGAGTCCCAGCAGCAGCGAAGAAACCAGCGCCGGTGCGGCAAACAGGCCAAGGCCGGTGAGATAATTGGTCAGAAACAGCGTCTCGCGCCGCACGGGCAGCGCCGCATAAAAGTAAGCGCTGTTGGTGCGGAACAGCCAGTGAAACAGCGCCCAGGCAAACAGCCCGCCGAAGATACACGCGACAACGGAAGCGTTGATGGGCGCAAAGGCGAGGATCGTCTGCTGGATATCCGTGTAGACGCTCTGGTCAAAGGCTATGTAGCTTTCCCACTGGGAATACAGCTGTAAGGGCAGCAAAAGCTCATACAGGACATAGAAAATCCAGGCCGGCAGCGCGCGTTTGATGCTGCGGCGGCAGATGGCCTGATCAAAGCACGAGATTTTTAACGTCATAGCCGCTCCCTCCCAACTCATAAATAAAG
>CAYSTN010000093.1:0-6041 GCA_964434135.1 uncultured Oscillospiraceae bacterium | reverse complement strand
GACCGCTATTTCCAGATCGCGCCCTGCTTCCGCGACGAAGACGCGCGCGGCGACCGCAGCCCCGGCGAGTTCTATCAGCTCGATATGGAGATGGCGTTTGCCGGGCAGGACGATGTCTTCGCCGTCATCGAAGACGTGCTGCCGCCGATCTTTGCCAAGTTTGGCAAGTATAACATTGCTTCCAGCGCACCCTTCCGCCGTATCGGCTACCGTGAAGCGCTGGAGACTTACGGTTCGGACAAGCCCGACCTGCGCATTGACCTGACGTGCAAGAATATCTCCGACCTGTTCACCGAATCGGAGTTTGCACCCTTCAGCGGCCAGACGGTCAAGGCCGTGCCCATCACGGACTGCAAGCTGACGCGCAAGCAGATCGAAAAGCTCCTGACCGACTGCGAAGTGCAGGCGGGAACAAAGGGCTATTGGTTCAAGATGGACGAGTCCGGCGAACTGGCCGGCGGCGTGGCCAAGTTCGTGCAGGGCTGCAAGGCCGAACTGATCGAGCGGCTGGGCTTGCAGCCGAACACGCTGGTCGTTGTTGCGGCAGGCGAGACGGCCACGAAGCTCACCGGCGTACTTATCAAGACGTTCGGCGCGAACGTCGAAGGGCACATGGATAAAGAGCGTTACGAGTTCTGCTGGATCGTGGATTTCCCAATGTACGAGCTGGGCGACGAGTCCGGCGAGCTGGAGTTCTGCCACAACCCGTTCTCCATGCCCGGCGGCGGCGCGGCCACGCTGGACAAGGCGCTGCGCGGCGAGCTTGACCCGCTGACTATCACGGCGCAGCAGTACGACCTCGTCTGCAACGGCATCGAGCTGTCTTCCGGCGCAGTCCGGAATCACGACCCGGAGATCATGATCAAAGCGTTCCAGCTCGTGCGGCTTGGCGAGGATGATGTCAAGCAGAAGTTCCCTGCTATGTATAACGCGTTTTGCTACGGCGCGCCGCCCCATGCGGGTATTGCCCCGGGCGTTGACCGCATGGTCATGCTGCTGGCCGGTGAGGACTGCATCCGCGAGATCATCCCGTTCCCGATGAACAAAAACGCGCAGGATATCCTCATGGGCGCACCGTCCGAGGTCACGCAGAAGCAGCTCGACGAGCTGCATATCCGCTGCACTGCGCACGAAGAAGGCTGATTTTCTCGCGCACGCCGAAAACCCCGACCCGTGACCGGACATCCTGGTCACGGGTCGATGCCTACGCTGACCAGGTGGTGGTAAGCCCTCTCAGGCGGCTGTGCCGCCAGCTCTGGCAGAGGGAGAGCCAAGGGGTGCGGTGTGTCGGGTTCAGTACGGTGCGAATGAGGAAATTTCGGGCGGGCAGAGTCGTCCGCCCCTACAACGCACCACGGGTAATCCGTAGGGGGCGGGTTTGCCTGAGCGGCAATGACACCATACTCAAATGAAAAAAACACCGGAAAACGAAAGGTTTTCCGGAAAAGGAGTGTTTTTTGTGGCGAGAAATCGCAAGCTCGCGATCCTGACCTGTGCGGGCTGTACGCTGATGCTGCTGGTGACGACCGGCCTCGGCATGAACGTCTTTTCCACGGCGCAGCCGTATATCCTTGCGCAAAATGGCTTTACCAATACCCAGACCTCACTCATCACCACGGTGCGTTCGGTCTGCTACCTGCTGTGTATGCTGTTCATTGACCGCTATTACCGGCGGTTCGGTGAGCGGTTGGGGTGCGCGGTGTCGTGCGCGCTGGCTGCGGCGAGCTTCGCGCTGTTCGCGCTGGCAAAAAGCCTTGCGGCCTATTATCTGGCCGGAGCGCTGGCGGGCTTTGCCTGCGGGCTGGGGTCGATGGTCCCGGCGACACTTTTGATGCAGCGCTGGTTTGGCGCACATCGCGGGCTGGCTACGGGCATCTGTGCGGCAGGCTCGGGTCTGGCTACGGTGGTCTTTTCCCCGCTTTTGACCGAACTGCTCGAGCGGCTCGGTCTGGCAGCCGCTTTCTGGTGGACGGCTGCGTTCTGCGCGCTGTGCGCGCTGGCGGTCTTTGCACTCATCCGCTCTGACCCGGCGGCCTATGGCCTTGCGCCGTATGGCGCTGCACCCGGCGCGCGTGATTCGGCGCAAACGCCCGCCTGCGCGGTGCAGCTCGGCCACGGGCGCTGGGCGCTTCTGGTGCTGGCCGCTACGCTTGTCAGCGGCATCTGCGCGACGGGTCTTACGCACATGATGGTGCTGTATACCTCGGCCGGAATGTCTCCGCTGCGCACTGCGGCTGCGCTTTCGGTGTGCGGACTGGCGCTGATGGCCGGTAAATGCGTCTATGGCGAACTGAGTGACGCGCTGGGCAACTATCGCACGAACTATCTGATGTTCGCCATTGTCACCGTAGGCTGCGCCCTGTGCGCGCTGGCCGGACGGCAGAGCGTGTGGTGTATGTTCGCTGCGGCGGTGCTGTTTGGGTTCGGCGCATCGCTCAACTCCGTGGGTATCATGCTCTGGGCGACCGATTTCTCTACTCCTGCGCGTCGCAGCGCGACGCTGCGCCTGTTCCAGACGGCGTATGGCGCGGGCAGTGTGCTGATCTCGTTTGTGCCCGGCCTTGTGGCCGACATGACGGGCAGCTACGCGCCGACGTATGCGCTGTTTGCGGCGGGGCTGGTCGTGTGTCTGTGGATCTTGCAGTCTACCTACCGCAAACTTCGCCGCGCAGCCGCTTCTGCACCGGAACAATAAGACAGCTTTCTGTCAGATACAGAAACAAACGCGAGGGAGAACGAATTGTTCTTCCTCGCGTTCATTTCGGCTTTCGCGACCGCAAGGCTTTCCCCACGGGCATACGCGCCGACAAAATTCCACGGCGTAAAGCAGCGTGTCGTCTGCGTTGTGTTCCCACACGCAGTTTATTTACATCGGCTTTCTCCTTTTTCGCTCAGTCCCGGTCAAGCGGGTCAAACACTTCCGGCGGCAAGGCATCGGAAAGCTCCACCAGTTCGGTCACGAAGCCGCCGGTACGGTCAATATTGACGCGCGGCGAACGCAAAACAAGCGGCTCGTCCGGCCTCGTAAGCGGAAGCGTAATCAGTAGATCCGTACCGACGTTTTTCTCGGAATGCAGCAGCATCGTCCCGCCGTGCGCCTGGACGATGGCCTGCACCACGGGCAGACTGAAGCCCGGGCCAAAGCGCGGGTCTTCCAGGGCGAACGGGCGGCGATAGCGCTGGAAAATGGTGCGCAGGGTGTTGCTGTCGATGCCCTCGCCGGTGTCGCACAGGCGAATGACGGCGCGCTGAGGCTGGCGCACCAGCGATAAGCGCAGCGGCGTGTCCGGCTTTGCAAATTTCAGCGCATTGGAGATCAGCGCCAGAAGCGCGCGGCGCAGCTGGCGCGCATCCGCCCAGAGATAGACCGGCACGGGCGGCAGATCGACCGAGAGCGTGTGGCCGGTCTGGCGGCAGGGGTCTTCGATGGTCTGACGCAAGGTGCGCAGGAACGCGACAAGGTCGAGTTTTTCGCGCGAAAGCGACAGCGTACCGCGCTGGATGGCGCAGAAGGTGTTGAGGTTTTCCTGCAAACGAAGCAGCTGGTAACACGCGCGGTTGACTGCGGCGAGCGCTTTGCGCATGGCGGGCGTTGCGTTTTTACACAGCTGCGGAAAGTACGTTCCGGAAGCGGAAAGCAACGTGGTCAGAGGCCTCGCGATGGCGTGCGCCGCGCGCGTGAGCGCAGCGGGGTCAGTCTGCTGTGCAGGTGGGGACAAAAACAGCAGCGCGCCGTTTTCGACCGGCTGGCAGATGGCAGAAAGTTCGGCCTCGCCCAGCCGGAACACGATAAGCCCCGGGGTTTGCAGCTGTGTCGGGTCACAGACTTCGGCCAGCGAAAATCTGGGCGGGAGCAGCTGCCGCGCGGGCGGATTGCAGGCGGCCGGCAGCTCATGCTGCACCAGCAGGATGGGCTGTGCGGCGTTGTCGTATAAGATGTGGAATTGTTCGGGTGTGAGCTGCACGACGCGCTCCCTCCTTTCCGGTAGCTTATGCACAGGGTAAAAAGCTAACCGCCTGATGCGCAGAAAAACCATTTTCTTCATCATAGCGAATTTTGTCGAAAAAAGCAAGCAGAAAAGGGCGTGGGTCGGTCTTCGCCGCGCCGAAACGGGTCGACGCAGGCATCGACCCCTACAAAGTGCGTAGCAGATTTGCGGAGTGCGCAAAAAACAAAATTGCAACCCAACGGAGTGGTTGCAATTTTGAAAGGAGCAGCAACGCAATGGACGCAACTGGCCGTTCTTTCAAGCAGCAGGGGCACGGTAGAAAAATATACGGCTGCGGACTATAATAAGGGCATAATGTGAGCCGTGGCGAGCTGACGCAGTGATCGCAATTATATCTCTTTGCTTATCAAATTTTTTTGAAAAAACTCATTTCTGTAAGATTTTCAGTCAAATCCGTAGTACATACGTGAAAGGAGGCGATACCTTGTTAGAGGATAGCAAAATCATTGAATTGTTCTTCGCGCGCGCGGAACAGGCGATCACAGAACTGTCGGCAAAATATGGAACCGCTTGCAGCCGGATTGCAAGGAATATTTTGAAAAATGACCTTGATGCAGAAGAATGTGTCAACGATACATACCTTGCGGCATGGAATACCATACCACCGCAAAAGCCCGATCCGCTGCGGACGTACATTTTCCGCATTGTCCGAAATATTGCGATTGCCAAATATCACGCAAACACTTCCGAAAAACGCAACAGCTATTATGATGTTGCCCTGGAGGAATTGGGAAATTGCCTTGCAACAGCCGGCACTGTGGAGCAGGAAATCGATGCAGGCGAGTTATCCGGGCAGATCGACCGGTTCCTTGCCACTTTGGACGAAGATAGCCAAATGCTGTTTGTGCGTCGCTATTGGTATTCGGACAGTATTTCAGACCTTGCGGAGCGTTTTCACACATCCAAGAACAATGTATCTGTCCGGCTTTTCCGCATACGGAACAAACTGAAAATCCATTTGCAGAAAGAGGGTTACGAACTATGACAAGGAAAACGATTTCCGATGCCATTACCAATATCAGCAGCGAATACATTGAAAAAGCTGCTGACTATACCGCAACAAAGAAACCACACAAGCCTATATGGGCGAAATGGGCGGCAATGGCTGCTTGCCTTTGTGCTGTTGCTATGATAGCAATCCCTATCATACAGCATTGCAATTATGTGGCAGACAATGAACCGCAAAAAGAGTTAACCGTAGCCGAAGCGATGGCGTATGAGCCGTTCGGCGCACTGTATCCGGAAACCATTCCGGACGGATATGTACTGGAAAACGAACGGGTCGGGCTGTACGGAGAAACGGTCATGAAAGCCATTTACTGCAATGACAGTACAGGGGATGTCCTGACGATCACGATAGCTGCAAAAGAATATTTTGGCGACGTGGCTCAAAATGTTATTTTGCAGGACGAGCAAGGCGGCACGAAAATTTATATCGAAACAGGTAATTATGTGGCCGCATACTCCTTTCGCACACGGGATATTGCCGAGATGGAAGATTTTAAGGACATGGTTACTTCGGCTGCGGCGTTCAAAGAGTAGATCGCACATTGGGACAGCAGTAACCCCGACCAGGTCGATCAACGATCCAGTCGCTTTTTGCGCCCTGTTAAGTGTGGTTCGCAACACAAGGAAAAAACTCCCGCCGGGTAAACCGGCGGGAGTTTGCATTGCGGGAGATTTACTTGTTCTCAGCCTTGATGGCGGCCTGCGCAGCAGCAAGGCGCGCGATGGGCACGCGGAACGGGCTGCAGGAGACGTAGGTCAGGCCAATATTGTGGCAGAACTCGACGGTCGACGGATCACCGCCCTGTTCGCCGCAGATACCGAGATGGATGTCCGGGCGGGTCTGGCGTCCGAGTTCGGCAGCCATCTTGACCAGACGGCCAACACCGGCCTGGTCGAGCTTGGAGAACGGGTCAGACTCGTAGATCTTGCGGTCGTAGTAGGACGCGAGGAACTTGCCGGCGTCATCACGGGAGAAGCCGAAGGTCATCTGCGTCAGGTCGTTCGTGCCGAAGGAGAAGAACT
>CAYSTN010000092.1:0-6045 GCA_964434135.1 uncultured Oscillospiraceae bacterium | reverse complement strand
CCCATCGGTTTTCCGTAGAACGTTGTAGGGGCGGACGACTCTGTCCGCCCGAAAAATCCATCAAAAAACAAAATTGTGACCCAACGAAGTGGTCACAATTTTGAAAGGAGAAACCGAGCTTAGAGGAACGATGCCTCGCTTGCGAGGATTCGTTCCGGCAAGGTCGGTTTCGATGCGGCGCGGCGGGTGCGGTGAAAGAGTGAGGGGGTTTTTATGCGGAGAATAGTTGACTTTTGGTGTCAGGTTCGGTACAATAGGCAAAGTTTGCTGCAAGGGCAGAGCGTTTGCACGGCGGCAGACAGAGCTTGTAACGCATCGGGGTTGCCCCGATGTTTTTTATGGGGTGGAGTATGAAAACGCAACAAAATGATTTCCTGCATGGAAAAATTCTCGCGCCGCTGCTGCGCTTTGCAGGGCCGGTGCTGCTGGCGCTGTTTTTGCAGGCCATGTACGGCGCGGTCGATCTGATCGTGGTGGGCAAGTTTGCCGGGACGGCCGACATTTCGGCCGTCTCGACCGGGTCACAGGCCATGCATCTGGTCACGTCGCTCATTGCGGGGTTGACCACGGGCGTGACGGTTCTGCTGGGACAGAAGATTGGCGAGGGTAAGCCGGAAGCCGGTGGGCGTGTGGTCGGCAGCGCGATTTGCCTGTTTGCGTGTGTAGCGGCCGGGCTGACGGCGCTGCTGCTGGGGCTGACAAAGCCGCTGTGTACGCTGCTGCAAGCGCCGCAGGAAGCGTTCGTGCCGACGACGGAATATGTGCGCATCTGCTCGGCGGGCACGGTGTTTATCGTGGCGTTCAACGTCATCGGCAGCGTGTTCCGGGGACTGGGCGATTCGAAAATGCCTCTCATCACGGTGGCCATTGCGTGCGTGGTGAATATTTTTGGTGATCTGCTGCTGGTTTCGGTGTTTCACATGGGTGCGGCCGGTGCGGCGTGGGCTACGGTGTTCGCGCAGGCCATCAGCGTGATCTTGTCTTTGCTCATCATTGCGCGGCGTGAGCTGCCGTTCACGTTCAGCAAAAAGCAGCTGCGCTTCGACGGAACGCTCACAAGCGGCATTTTGCAGCTGGGGTTGCCCATCGCATTGCAGGATGTACTGGTCAGCGTGTCGTTTCTGGTGATCCTGGCCATCGTCAACGGACTGGGCTTGCTGCAATCGGCGGGCGTGGGCATCGCGGAGAAGGTCTGCGCATTTGTGATGCTGCTGCCGTCGGCGTTCTCACAGTCGGTGTCGGCGTTCGTGGCGCAGAACACCGGCGCGGGCAAGCCGGAGCGCGCAAAAAAGGCGCTGCGCTGCGGCGTGATCGTGTCGTTGTGCATCAGCGTATTTGTGGGGTATTTCAACTTCTTCCACGGCGATATCCTCGCGCGGATTTTTGCAAACGACGCGGCAGTCATCGCCGAAGCGGCGGATTATCTCAAGGCGTATGCCATTGACTGTCTGCTCACGTCGTTCCTGTTCTGCTTCATCGGGTATTTCTCCGGCATCGGCAAGACGGTGTTCGTGATGGCACAGGGCATTTTGGGCGCGTTCGCGGTGCGCATTCCGGTGTCGTTTCTGATGGCGCGGCTGCCGAATGTGCGGCTGTTCTACATCGGGCTGGCAACGCCGTGTTCGACGCTGGTGCAGGTGGCGCTGTGTCTGGGGTACTATGCGCTGCTGCACAAGCGCGAAAGACAGGTGCGCGCGGATAAGGTGTAAGCCGAAAAGGCGAAAGGGTTCGAATCTTGGCAAGACCCGTCCGGGCATCTGCCCGGGCGGGTTTTTATGCGGGGGTCGCCCGCATCAAACGATGCTGAGACAAACACTCTCAGTCAGCTTCGCTGACAGCTCTCCCAGAGGGAGAGCCAAGGGGTGCGGTGGAGACGCGCAGAGTGCGGTGGAGATTTGTTACAACGGGTTGATGTATGCCCGTAAAGGGTATGCCGCATCCGTAAGGCGGCAGAGCCGCCAACGGCTGCGCCAGGCGTCCGACCCCTACGAGGCGTATGAAAGTCGAATGGAAATGGAGTGTGTATATTGTGAAAAAATCCATCAAAAGGGCGATCCTATCGGTCGTTGTATTTGCAGTGATTTATCTGTTGTCTGATCTTATCATTGGCTGGCACAACTATGATGTGTATCTCAAAGCAATTGAATTTCTGGCTGCTGTTATCGGTGCAGGGTGTTATTGGATCGGCAGTAACGAGGATAAGCAATCGCTTGCGCAAAAGCGGTGCAAAGTGGCGCGTTTGCAGAATAGAAAAACATCCGTGCAGAAAGTTCTGCACGGATGTTCTTTTCGCTTTATGTGCCGCAGGGTGAATCCGGTTTTCGGAAACGGCAGGCTCAGAGCGTGGGCTGGTTGGCCGCTTCGATGATCTTGACAAACTTCTCGGGGACGAGGGACGCGCCGCCGATGAGGCCGCCGTCAATGTCCGGCTGCGCCAGCAGGTCATAGGCGTTCTTTTCGTTCATCGAGCCACCGTAGAGGATGGAGATGGCACGCGCGACCTTCGCGCCGTAGAGCTTGCGGATGACGGTGCGGATGTGTTCGCAGACTTCCTCGGCCTGTTCGGGCGAGGCGGTCTTGCCCGTGCCGATGGCCCAGATGGGTTCGTAAGCGATAATCATCTTGCGGATCTTGTCTTCGCCGACACCGGCAAGACCGGTCTTGATCTGCATGGTGATCCACTCTTCGGTGATGCCGCCCTCACGCTGCTCGAGGCTCTCGCCGACGCAGAGGATGGGGATGAGGCCGTTGCCAAGTGCGGCAAGGACTTTGGCGTTGACATCCGCGTTCGTCTCGCCCATGGCGCGGCGCTCGGAGTGGCCAAGAATGACGTATTTGCAGCCGGCATCGAGGAGCATATTCGCTGCGATCTCACCGGTGTATGCGCCGGAAGCGTTGGCGTTGCAGTTCTCAGCGCCGATGCCGATGCGCGTTTCGCGCATGGCGCGCACGGCGACCGGGATGCAGACGGCCGGGACGCACAGCGCCACGTCACACCAGCGACCCTTGGGCATGATGGCCTTGAACTCGGTCATGAATGCCTTCGTCTCGGTCGGGGTTTTGTTCATCTTCCAGTTGCCGGCGATAACGGTCTTGCGGTATTTTCTGTTCATAGCTATTCTCCTATATTATCTAATGAATCGAGCTTACTTGTCTTGCAGGCAGGCGATGCCGGGCAGTTCCAGTCCTTCAAGGAACTCAAGCGATGCGCCGCCGCCGGTGGAAATGTGGGTGATCTTGTCGGCAAAGCCCAGCTGCTCACAAGCCGCTGCGGAGTCACCGCCGCCAACGATGGTGATCGCGTCGGACGCGGCCAGCGCCTGTGCCACGGCAATGGTGCCCTTGGCCAGAGTCGGGTTCTCGAACACGCCCATCGGGCCGTTCCAGACCACGGTCTTGGCAGACTTGACCGCGTCGGCGAACAGTTCGCGGGTCTTTTCGCCGATGTCCATGCCCTCAACATCATCGGTGATGCCGCTGACATCGACGGTGCGGACGGTAATGGGCGCGTCAATGGGGCTGGGGAACTCGGCAGAGACAACCGTGTCGATGGGAAGCAGGAGCTTGACGCCCTTTTCTTCGGCCTTCTTCATCATGTCCTTGCAGTAGTCGACCTTTTCTGCGTCGAACAGGGACTTACCAATGCCGTAGCCCTTGGCCGCGAGGAACGTATAGGCCATGCCGCCGCCGATGATGAGCGTGTCGACCTTTTCCAGCAGGTTATTGATGACGTTGAGCTTGTCGGAGACCTTCGCGCCGCCGAGGATGGCAACGAACGGGCGCTCCGGCTCGGCCAGCGCCTTGCCCATGATGGAGACTTCTTTCTGCACCAGATAGCCGCAGACGGCGGGCAGATAGTCCGCAACACCGGCGGTCGAAGCGTGGGCGCGGTGTGCCGTGCCGAACGCGTCGTTGACGAAGATGTCGGCCAGAGAAGCGAGCTTTTTGGACAGTTCGGGGTCGTTTTTCGTCTCGCCCTTTTCCAAGCGGGTGTTCTCGAGCAGGAGAACTTCGCCGTCGCACAGCGACGCGGCCAGCGTCTGGGCGCTCTCGCCGACGACATCCTTAGCCATCTTGACCGGCTGACCGAGCAGCTCAGACAGGCGGTCGGCAACGATCTGCAAGCTCAGCTCGGGCTTGACCTCGCCCTTGGGCTTGCCCATGTGGGAGCAGAGGATAACGCGCGCGCCGTGCTTGACAAGGTATTCAATGGTCGGCAGAGCCGCGACGATGCGCTTGTCGCTGGTGATCTTGCCGTCCTTGGTGGGGACGTTAAAGTCGCAGCGGCACAGAACGCGCTTGCCGCTCACGGCGATATCTTCAACAGACTTTTTGTTGTAATTCATGTGTGTTCCTCCTTATTGTTAGCGGGCTGTCCCGCTTGTTGCCAGGTGGTCATGCGTCCTTGCGCGAGCAGGTGCGGAAAGCTCTGCTGGCGCAGGGCTTCGAACACGCCGATGGCGGCGCTGTTGCCAAGATTGAGGCTGCGCGCCTCGGCGCGGATGGGGATACGGACGCAGCTGTCGTAGTGCGCAGCGAGAAAATCTTCGGGCAGGCCGCGCGTCTCTTTGCCGAAGAACAGGTAGCATTCGTCGGGGTAGTCGACCTCGTCGTAGCGGTGCGGCGCTTTGGTCGAAAACAGGCGCAGGCACTGCGGCTGGTTCTTTTCAAAGAAATCGGTCAGGTTTTCGTAGACGCGCACATCGACCAGATGCCAGTAGTCCAGCCCTGCGCGCTTGACCGCTTTGTCGGAAATGTCGAAGCCAAGCGGCTTAATGAGGTGCAGGACGCTGCCGGTGGCGGCGCAGGTGCGGGCAATGTTGCCGGTGTTGGCCGGGATCTCGGGTTCGAGCAGGACGACGTGCAGCATGAGACAAACTCCTTTTATCGCAGACGCAAGGATATTCTAAGATAAAACGTCTGAGATTTCAACTGTTTTTCGAAAAAAATTTAACGTTTTCGAAGAAGAAATTTTCGCTTTATTTTGCTGAATTTTTGGCGAACTATACATGAGTGGTCTGCCAGTCAATGGGGCACTGGCCGTGTTGGGTGAGGAAGGCGTTGACCTGCGAGAACGGGCGGCTGCCGAAAAAGCCGCGATAGGCGCTCAGCGGGCTTGGGTGCGGCGCTTGCAGGATGAGGCGGGGATAGGGACTGAGGGCGGCAAGGGCGGCTTTTTTCTGCGCGTGCGCGCCCCAGAGGACGAAGGCGATCGGCTGCGGCAGACTGGCAAGCTGCGCAACAGCGGCATCGGTGAAGCGCTGCCAGCCGAAGCTGCTGTGGCTGCCGGGGCGGCCGCGGGCAACGCTCAGGCTGGTGTTGAGCAGGAACACGCCCTGCTGCGCCCACGCGTCCAGCTCGCCGGTGGGCGGCGGCGGGCAGGCACAGTCGGCTTGCAGTTCGGTGAAGATATTGCGCAAAGAGGGCGGGAGCTTGACCCCGGCGCGCACGGAAAAGGCCAGCCCGTTGGCCTGGTCGGGTTCGTGGTAGGGGTCCTGCCCGAGGATGACAACGCGCACGGACTGCGGCGGGGTCAGGCGAAAGGCGGCGAAAATATCTTCGCGCGGTGGGTAGACCGTCTCGGTGCGGCAGGCCGCGTCGAGACGCTGCATAAGCGTCTGGAAATAGGGCTGGGACAGCTCCGGCTGCAAAAGCGGCTGCCATGCGCCAAGATCGGGGGTCATAGGCACAGCCTCCTTGGGTTTGGATTGGCGGTTCGTGTGGTATTGTATCACGGCAGGGGATGGCGCGCAAGAGGGAACGATGCGGACAAGCGGTGCGAATGGAAAGACTTCGGGCGGACAGAGTCGTCCGCCCCTACAAGGTTCTACGGGAACACGATGGGCGCGGCGAAGCCGCACCCCTTGGCTCTCCCTTTGGGAGAGCTGTCAGCGAAGCTGACTGAGAGGGTTTCTTCCAAATTTGCACAGCATTCGTAGGGGTCGATGCCCACATCGACCCGCCGGTAGTGCGGCGCGAATTTGCAACTGTGTTCTTGCTCCGCAGGCCATATCTTTTCTCTCGCAAGAGAAAAGATATGGAAGA
>CAYSTN010000091.1:0-6111 GCA_964434135.1 uncultured Oscillospiraceae bacterium | reverse complement strand
TGGGTGTAGAGGTAGTGGACGTTGTACCAGTTGAACTCCGCCTTGAACTGGCTGTTGGTCGGGCCTGCGAAGAAGTTGAGGCAGCCGTCAAAGCCGAGGATATCGCCGGCCTGCTCGATGACGGGCTTGACCGGAGCGAAGCAGATGACATCGTCATAACCCGTGCCGCCGGAAAGCTCACGCAGGTAGTTGGTGTCGCAGCCGGGCTTGGCCGTGTTGACGTAGTGCAGCTCAACGCCCATTTCCTTGGCGTGTTCAACGGTGTAGATGCTCTCGGCTCTTGCAAGGCGCGCATCGTCAATGTCGGTGATGACGAGCAGGCTCGGACGGCGGTCGCAGTGCAGCGCATAGTCGATCGCGCCAAGGCCCATCGGGCCGACGGAGGCCAGCATCGCCATCTTGCCGCCCTCAACGATGCCCATCTGATGCTCATAGCTGCCGGGCTTGGTGTGGTACATGGCGTGGAACGTGCCGATGATGCAGCTCATGGGTTCTGCCAGAGAGCCGTAGAAATACGTGTCGGAATTGTACGGCAGCAGGTTGTCGGTCAGCAGCGTCTCGATGGGGATGTTGGAATACTGGCTGTCACCGCCGCAATATGCATAGGAATAGCCGGGAGCGAGCTGCGAACCTTTGTAGAAGTGCGCCGGCTGAATGGCGAAGCCCTGGCCGGGCTTATACTTGTCTTTCCAGTTTTCTCCGACTTCGGTGATAACGCCGCAGAACTCATGGCCAACGATGGTGGGGTTCTGTGCCACGTCGTCGGGAACGCGTTTGTGATCCTCACCCTCGACGGCAGCCTTATACGTACTCATGCAGATGGAGTCGGAAATGACCTTGACCTGCACATCGTCCGGGCCGACCTGCGGCAGTTCGATCTCCTCCAGACGAAGATCCATTTTGCCATGGATGCGAACAACTTTCGTTTTCATTCAGTTCAATTCCTTTCTGTAAAATACCATTCAAAAAATCAGCCAACGAAACATGGGTTTATGTTGGTTTGTATTGATTTCACCTTATTGTACCGCAAGAAACCGGTGGTGTCAACGACAAATCCCGATTTTGAATGCCTGATTGCGTTGTTTTTTGTGGGAGCGCGTTTGCATAGCTGCGCGCAGCGGCGGGCAAGCTATCACAAAACCAAAATGATCGAAGAAAGCAGGGAGCATATGAAAGGTTTTGCGATGCTGCGCGTCGGAGAAGTCGGCTGGGTAGAGAAACCCGCGCCGGTCTGCGGCCCGCTGGACGCAGTCTGCCGGCCGCTGGCCGTATCGATGTGTACCTCAGACGTACACACCGTCTGGGAAGGCGCAGTCGGCGAGCGGCACGAGATGATCCTGGGGCACGAATGCTGCGCGGAAGTCACGTCAGTCGGTGCGCTGGTCAAGGATTTTCGTCCCGGTGACAGGGTTTTAGTCCCGGCCATCACGCCGAACTGGAGTTCGCGTGAAGCACAGGCGGGCTTTGCCATGCACAGCGGCGGAATGCTGGGCGGCTGGAAGTTTTCCAACACAAAAAACGGTATATTCTCGGAGTATTTTCTGGTCAATGACGCAGACGGCAATCTCGCGCACCTGCCGGACGGCATCGCCCCTGCGCAGGCGTGTATGCTGTCGGATATGGTGCCGACAGGTTTTCACGGCGCGGAGCTGGCGCAAGTCGCATTCGGCGATACGGTGCTGGTCGTTGGCATCGGCCCGGTCGGGCTGATGAGCGTAGCAGGCTGTGCGCTGCGCGGCGCAGCGCGGATCGTGGCAGTCGGTACGCGCCCGGTCTGTGTTGAAGCTGCGCGGCGCTATGGTGCAAATGACATCCTCAGCTACAAAGACGGGGCGCTGGACGAGCAGGTGCTGGAGCTGACGCACGGCGCGGGTGTGGACTGCGCGGTCATCGCCGGTGGTGACGTAGATACCTTCGCGGCGGTCATCCGCGCACTCAAACCCGGCGGACGAATCGGAAACGTCAACTATCTCGGCAGTGGAGATACCATCCGTATCCCGCGCGTGGAATGGGGCGTTGGTATGGGGCACAAACAGATCAACGGCGGGCTGATGCCCGGTGGGCGACTGCGCATGGAGAAGTTAAGCGCGATGGTGACAAACGGGAGACTTGACGTGCATCCGCTCATCACGCACGTATTTCACGGCTGGGAGCAGCTGCCGCAGGCGCTGTACCTCATGCGCGATAAGCCCGCCGACCTCATCAAACCGGTCGTGCTGCTGGAGTAAACCATCTGCGCACATTCCGGACGGAGCTTGCGGGTAGACTCCGCGCGGCAAAGCGCGCCGGGTGCGGAGAAAATTTGCAGAATGCAGCAAAGAACGAACCCGCCGGTGAAACCGGCGGGTTCGTTCTTATTGGTCGAATGATCGTTGTGTTTCGGGTTAACCGAAGAAGCGGTGGAGCATGGTGGCGAGTTGGGCGCGGGTGGCGGTGGATTGGGGCAGGAGTTTGCCCGCGTCCAGTCCCGCTGCGCCGGACATGAGGCCGCTACCAACCGCCCAGCGCAGGCCGATCGTCGCGTAATCCGAAATCTCAGCTGCGTCGGTGAAGGCCAATTCGGCCAGCTGATTCATATCGTAGCCCTTATATGCCGCGTAGCGGTAGAGCATAACGGCCAGCTGTTCGCGGGTAATGGGTGCTTCCGGGTTCGTACCGTCCGAAATGCCGACGGATTTTGCCCACTCGATACCGGCTGCGTACCAAGGGGAATAGCGGTCGGTACGGATACCCTCACGGCGCGCCAGAATGGTCATGACCATCCCGCGGGTGACGGGTGCATTGGGTCTGAACTGATTCGAAGACGTGCCGGTCATGAGGCCGTATTCGTTTACATAACGAACTGCGTCGTAGAACCAGTCGCCGGGCTTTACATCGGTGAATGCGCCGCCGTTCAGTGCGCCGATGACCGGCGTGAGCCACGCGAGATGTTCATCCGCATCCGGCTCGTCTGTGCCGGGGTCGTCCGAAGGCTCGTCCGAGCTGCCGCCTGTCGTGTCGGGCTTGATTTCAATGTAGATATCGTAGTCGTAGTCGTAGTCGTATCCCGCAGTCGACGAGGCGGTGAAGCTGCCCGTCTTGTCCGTGCGCCAGAGATATGCGGGGTAGCTTGACAGGCGAACCGTTCCGTAGCCCGTTTCATGCTCTTCGATATCATAAAAACGCAGTGCCAGACCCGTTTGCTGCTTTGACGATTCCAGCGTTACGTGCCCGCCGGAAATACTCACACGCCCGGAGTAGTATGCCTCGATGCTTGCACCGAAGCTCTCGACCGCCTGACCGCTCGTGGCCGTCAGGGTGCCGTCTTGGATCATTAAGTATGCGGAATCCTCTTGGGAATAGACGTTCAGTCCGTAGCTGTAGCTTTCCGATATGGCTTCGTTTATGTCGCCGGAAGTGGCAATCACCGTACCACCGTTTACAGTCAGTTCGGCTCTCTCCTCCTCATTAGCCTGGACAATAACGCCGATGCTGTAAGCGGAGCTTGTTGCCGTTCCGTCGATCTTACCGCCTGTGGCCTTCAGTTCGCCGCCGTTGACGGTCATACTGGCCATCTCATCATCATCGGCCATTACTTCGATGCCATAGGAACACGCGGTCGTCCCCGCATATTCGCTGCCGTAATCGCCGCCTGTGGCCGTCACCTTGCCACCGTTGATGATAACGACCGGCTCATCATCTTCCACACGGATACCAACGGAAAAATCCATAAGGTAACTGGAACTGGTACAGGCAGTTGGACTGTTTCCACCCTTTGCCGTCAGGATACCGTTGTTGACAATGAGCTTCTTACATTTGATTCCACAAGAATTGTTGCAACCATACATAGCATCGCGTTCGCCGCCGGTCGCTTCGATCACGCCGCCGTTGACCGTCAGCGTAGAGCTATAAATACCATAGGAGGCTGCCATTGTTTTGTTGCCGGTTGCAATCAGCTTACCGGCCTGCTCGCCTGTGGACTGAGCATAGATGGTAAGATCACTTGCGCCGATGCCTTTTTGCGCTGTCAGGGTCTTTCCGTCACAGAGAATCAGGTGTGCGTCTTCGTAAATTGCAACTTGCTCGGATACGGTCACGTTGTCTTTGACCACAAACCAGAGGACAGTCTCTCGGGCATTTTCGCTCCAATCGATCATGCCATCCGTGACCACCGTATACTTGCCGCAGAAGCGCTGCGTACCGTTCTGATCCAGATACAAAACCGGGTCATTGTCAAAGCTGCGGCCGCAGGAACAGACATACTTGCCGCCTTGCTGCGTAAACCGGCAGGTATGCGGCTTGACGGTCACGTTTTCCAGTACCGTAAGGCCGCCGCAGGGCTTGATCTGGTCATCCTGATAGTACGCGCAGCCAACGGCCAGCAACTCGTCGAGCGTGCCGCCCGGTTTCGCGTTGATCTTTTGCAGTGTGCCGCCGCTGAGCAGGACATCTGCCGACGAACTACTGGTCACTTCGCCGACGCTGCCGCCGGTGAGATAGAATCCCGCATCGTCCGAATTATACACCGTGCCGGTGAGCGTACCGGCGCTGACAGTCGTTTTCGTTACGGAGTACAGGCCGTAGTATTCTACCTGAATACCGGATGCAGATCCGTTATAGGTCGGCTGCTTGCAGGAAGTTTCGAGCGTACCGCCGCTGAGTTCCAGTGAGCCGAGCAACCACATACCATAGCTCTCTGCGTCATCCGGAGTGATCCCCGGGTTTCTCGTTACAGAAACATCCTGCCCCACGGCTTTTACCGTGCCGCCGCTGATCTGTACGACTGCCTCGTAGTCCGAAACGGAAATGCCCCTGCTCTCAGCGGTGATATATCCCGATCCATTGTAGTTCGTTGAGACGTTGCCGCCCGTGGCTGTCAGCGAACCGCCGCTGACTTGCAGCATACGCTCTGCCAAAAAGCCCGTGCTGCCGACCCATTGCACATTTTGCGATGCCGTCAGATCGCTGCCGGTGGCTTCCACGATGCCACCGCGAATGACCGCTTTGCTGCGGACGTTAATACCATAGCTAAAGAGCTGCGTATTGTCAGCGAATCCGCTCGAATCACCGGAAAACCCGCCGCCGAGCGCCGTCAGTTTACCGCCGTTCACAGTCAAATAGAAGCATTCCAGCGCCAAGGAACTGGTCAGTTTCTGTTCAGAAGTGGCGGAAAGGTTGTCAGTCTTAACCTCAATCTGGCCGCCGTTGAGCGTCAGCCGGGAAAGGTAGATGCCTCGTGCAGCAGTTGACATATGATTCCCTTTGCCGGTCGCCTTGAGCTTGCCCGTGCCGTTTTCCTGCCCATAGACAGTCAGGTCACCAACGGCACCGCTGCCACAGACACCGCCAATGGTAAGCGTTGCGCCGTCGCAGAGGATGAGGCGGATATCGGCATCATAATACGTATCCGTAATATAGTCATAATATCCCGAAGGCTCTATGACAGCATTGAGGGTCACATCGTGCTTGACCACGTACCAGCCGCTGCCCCACTCGTGGGACATCGTATTTGTGACCTCGGTGTAGTCTGTGCAGATCCTGCTCACGCCGTTCTCGTCGAGATACGTCACGCCCTGTGCCGCCAGCGCCACGACGGGCAGCAGGCCTACGCAAAGCGCCAGCACCAACAGAAGGCTCACGATTCGTTTTTTCATAGACGGTTCTCCTCAGTCTGGCCTTTTGTTGTATGAAATACAACAAAATACGCGGTACCGCGTGGCCGGATTATTTCAGTTTCATTATACTGGCAGACGCGCGCAAATACAAGTCATTTTTCATCTTTCTTTGCACGCTCAGGCGGGTGCAGTGCGCCCCCCACCGTGGCTCTGCCGTAGTTCGTTGTAGGGGCGGGCGACTCTGCCCGCCCGAAAAATCCCTGTTTCTGAAGCGCCTTGTAGGGGTCGATGCCCACATCGACCCGCCAGTACTGCGTAGCAAATTTGCTTTGCCCTCTCAGTCACCTTCGGTGACAGCTCTCCCAGAGGGAGAGCCAAGATGGAGTGCGGAGAAATAATTGCAGATTACAGCAAAAAACGAACCCCCGAGAGGGGGTTCGTTTTTTGTTGGGTCGAATGATCGTTGGGTTGGGGTTCGGGTTAGCCGAAGAGGCGGTAGAGCATGGTGGCGAGTTGG
>CAYSTN010000090.1:0-6366 GCA_964434135.1 uncultured Oscillospiraceae bacterium | reverse complement strand
CTTTTCTTCCATATCTTTTCTCTTGCGAGAGAAAAGATATGGCCTGCGGAGCAAGGACACGGTCACAAATTTGCGACACAGTACCGGCGGGTCGATGTAGGCATCGACCCCTACGGGTGCAAAACAAGTTGGAGAGTACGTAACAAAGCAGCAAGTGCTGTGGGAAACAGAAGATTTCCGGGCGGACAGAGTCGTCCGCCCCTACAACGCTATACGGAAAATCCCCGGAGACAGGGAGAAAGCCCTCTCAGGCGGCTTTGCCGCCAGCTCTGGCGGAGGGAGAGCCAAGGTGGGGTGCGGTGCGGCGTGTTAGGCGCGGTGGAAGATTGAAGGCTTCGGGCGGACAGAGTCGTCCGCCCCTACAACGCATTGCGGGAAAGAGATGGGCGGGGCAGAGGCGCGCCGGGTGGCGGGAGATGGGTGGGGCTGGATTATTTGACGAATTTGTCGATGGCCTGGCACAGGTCATGCAGCGCCTGTTCGTCACCCAGTTCGACGGCATCGACGATGCAGTGCTGGATATGGTCTTGCAGGATGACCTTGCCGATGTTATTGATGGCCGAACGGACGGCGGCGATTTGAATGAGTACCTCGGAGCAGTCACGGCCGCTTTCGACCATGCGGCGCACCGACTCCAGGTGGCCGATGGCGCGCGAGAGCCGGTTGAGGACGGCCTGCGTGTTTTCGTGGACGTGGCCGTGCGCGGCGGCTTCGTCGTGGCTGTGGGTGTGCGCGGCCGGCTCGTCGTGCGAGTGGGCGATGTTGTGCGCGTGCAGGTACGCGTGGTCGTGCGGATGGTCGTGTTCCATGGGGTTGGCGCTCCTTTTTCCGTGTCTTTGATGATAGTGTAACACAGATCGCGAAAAAATGCCACCGCAAGGCGCGCGCGGACAAAAAAGTTTTGGAAAAGTCGGGACACAGGGCGCTGTACGCTTTACAAATCAGGAAAAAACGGATATAATACAACAAGAATAAACATAGATGGAGGCACGACCATGCATCTTGAGCATGACCACAATGAGACAATGCACACCCACACGCATACCCATGCGGACGGTGTGACGCATACGCATTCGCACGCGCATGAACACGCGCACGAAACCGAACACACCCACAGCCATGACGGCTGCGAACACGGCAGCTGCGGCAGCTGCGGCGGGTGCGAACACAGCCCGAAGCAGGAGCTGATGGCGCTGATGAAGTATATGGTGGGGCACAATGCGTCCCACGCCAACGAGCTGGCAAAGCTGGCAGGACAGTTGCAGGAGCTTGGCGAGACGAGCGCGTATGAGCAGATCATGCTGGCTGTGAGCGACTTCGAAAAGGGCAATCTGCGGCTGTCGACGGTTCTGGCCGCGATGCAGCAGCCGAACGCATAAGGAGAAGCGGATATGTGTCTGGCCAATGTTTACGAAAACAGCGTAGAGCAGAACAATCTGCTGCTGGCAAACGTGCAGCGCATTGACTGTAAAGACGGCTTTGTGGTGCTGGTTGATCTGTTTGAGCGCGAAACGCGCGTCGAGGGCCGGCTGGCCACGATCGATCTGGTCGGCAACACCGCCGTGATCGTGAAGGATTAAAGCCCATGCAGGAATACGAAGTTGTGCGCGAGGTGCAGAATCTGTGCGGCAACAATCAGATGCGCGACGTGTTCTTTGACGAGATCGAAACGGACGATCCCGTCGGCTGGGTGCGCAGTCTGGTCAAGGGCAAGCAGGTCGAGCTGAGCGTGGATCAGAAGGAAAACGGCGATCTGACCGTGTATGTCGAGTCCGGCGGCGTCAGCCAGAAATTCCTGCTTACCAGAATTTGAGCAAATGCGCGCCGATATGCCAAGAATGGAAAAAGAAATGCTTTTTTTCATATATTTGCCCGCCATAGGACTTGTATTTGCCCGTCAAGTGTGATACGATATTTTTGTATCGAATTCATGCCGGGCTTTTCCGGCGTGAAGCCACTCAGGCAATCTTTTGGATATGGAGGCAAATCATGAGCGTAGCGGATATCTACGAAAATCGGGCGACCTTCTCGTTTGAGGTCTTCCCGCCCAAGACAGATGTGGGCATGGAAAAGCTGTGCGGCAAGGACGGAGTTCTGGACAAACTCTACACCTTGCAGCCGGACTATATCTCCTGCACCTACGGCGCAGGCGGCACGAATGTGGGCAAGAACCTTGAGGTGCTGGATAAGATCCAGAAAGACGGCAAATGTACGCCCATCACCCACTTCACCTGCATCGGCAACACCAAAGAAGACATCAAGCAGAAGTTGCAGACTTATCTCGACCACGGCATTGACCATATGCTCGCGCTGCGCGGCGATCTGCCGTTCGGCTGGACCGGCACGAACGGGGATCTGCACTATGCAACGGAACTGGTCAAGTTTGTGCGCAAAGAGTTCGGCGACAAGTTCACCATCGCGGTGGCCGGTTCGCCCGAGGGGCACATCCAGTGCAGAAGCCTGGAAGCCGATATCGCATTTTTGAAGCAGAAGCAGGACAACGGCGCGGACTTCATCATCTCGCAGCTGTGCTGGGATATGGACGCGTTCCGCTACTGGCTCGAGGCCATCCGTAACGCCGGGATCTGGCTGCCGGTCGACGTGGGCATTATGCCGATTCTCGATCAGGCCGCGACGATCAACATGGCGCTCAGCCGCAACGGCTGCGTGATGGATCGCAAGCTGTGCGAGATCATCTCGAAAAACTGGATCTTCCCGAACCCCTTCGACAAAGAGCCGTTCGACGCTGACGCGGCGGCAAAGAAGGAGAGCTTCCGGAAGGCCGGTATCGAATATACCATCAATCAGATCGACGAATACCGCGCCTGCGGCGTCGACGGCATCCATCTGTACGCACTGAATAAGTTCGACGATGTGGCGCTGATCGCGAAGCAAGCGGGTCTGATCGATCTCGTGTAAGCGTATGTGTTCCGCGGGCGGCGCGCCCGCCCGCGGAGTTTACAAGGAGGACACGATGCCCAAAACGCATATCATCGCAGTGGCCGGAAAAGGCGGCGTCGGCAAGACGACGAGCTGCGGAATGATTATCGATTATCTGTGCAAGCAGAAACAAGGCCCCATTCTGGTGGTCGACGCGGATGCAAACTCCAATCTCAACGAGGTTCTGGGCGTTGAGGTCGAGACGACACTGGGCGACATCCGCGAACAGATGGCACACGCGGAGCTGACAGGCTCTGTGCCGAAGAATATGACAAAGGCTGACTATGCCGAGATGCAGTTCAACTCCGCGCTCATCGAGGAGGACGACTTCGATATGCTCGTCATGGGTCGCACGCAGGGCAAGGGCTGCTACTGCTATGTCAATGGCGTTTTGAAAACGCAGATCGACAAGTATGTCGGTAACTACCGCTATATGGTGGTGGACAACGAGGCCGGAATGGAGCATATCGGGCGGGGGCTTTTGCCGCACGTCGATACGATGCTGCTCGTCTCCGACTGCTCGCGCCGCGGCATTCAGGCTGTGGGGCGGATCGCCGAGATGATTCGGGAAATGAACCTGAATCCGGGCGAGATGAAATTGATCGTCAACCGCGCGCCGCAGGGTCAACTCAATGCAGGCGTGTTGGAAGAGATAAACAAGTACGGGCTGGAGCTGCTGGGCGTTCTGCCGCAGGACGAAAACGTGTACGAGTTCGACTGTGCGGGCAAACCCAGTTCAAAGGTGCCGGACGATTCTCCCGTGAAGACGGCGCTGGCCGGGCTGATGCGGGAGCTGAAGCTGTAAGCAAAAAGATTATATTATATAGGGGGATTCACAACTATGCCTTTCGTTCCCAAGAAACAGGCGTTCAACGCGCACATCAATGAAGTTGTGCTGGGCGTTGGCGACAAGGCCACGACCATCGGCGGCCAGAACGTGCTTCCGTTCCACACGTTCGACGCTGAGATCAAGAACGCACCCAAGATCGGCGTTGAGCTGACCGACCTCGGCATGGCAGAGTACACCATGCCCGGCGAAAAAGCGTTCTACGAGGGCTGCACGACGGTGCCGGAAATGGCCAAGCGCGCAGAATCGCTCGAGGGCGCGGATTTCATCTGCCTGCATCTGGAAGGCGCAGACCCCAACGGGCTGAACAAGTCCGTCGAGGAGTGCGTCCAGCTCGCCAAGGACGTGTCGGAAGCGACTACGCTGCCGCTCGTCGTGATGGGCTGCAAGAACATCGAAAAGGACACCGAGCTGTTCAACAAGATCGCCGAAGCGCTGGCGGGCAAGAACATCCTCGTCCTTTCCGCACGTGACGAAAACTACAAGACAGTCGGCGCGTCCGCCGGTCTGGCCTACGGCCAGAAGGTCGGCGCGGAGTCCGCTGTCGACATCAACCTTGCCAAGCAGCTCAATACCGTCATGACTCAGCTGGGCGTCAGCGCACAGTCGATCGTCATGAACATCGGCTCGGCTGCTGCCGGTTATGGCTATGAGTATGTTGCCTCCACGCTCGACCGCGTGAAGGACGCTGCGCTCAAGCAGGCTGACGCAATGCTCGGTATGCCCATCATGACCCCGGTGTCGTCCGATACGTGGGGCGTGAAGGAAGCCGTCATGGCCGAAGAAGATATGCCTGAATGGGGCAGCCAGGAAGAACGCGGCATCGAGATGGAGATCACCACCGCTGCGGCTGTTCTCGCAGGCGGCTCGGACGCGGTCATTCTGCGCCATCCGGAAGCAATCAAGACCATCGCCAAGATGATCGACGCGCTGATGTAAGCGGAAAGGAGGAACTACAGCTATGGCAGTAAAAGGTCTGGATATTTTCAAATTATCTCCCAAGAAGAACTGTAAAGAATGCGGCAGCCCCACCTGCATGGCATTCTGCATGAAGGTTGCGCAGGGCGCAGTGCCCATTACCAAGTGCCCGTATATGTCCGAAGAGGCTGTTGCCCTTCTGTCCGAGGCCACCGCGCCCCCGATGAAGACCATCGAAGTCGGCGCGCACAAGCTCGGCGGCGAGACCGTTATGATGCGTCACGAGAAGACGCTGGTCAACCGCAACCTGTTCGCCGCGACGCTCTGCACCTGCATGGACGACGCGAGCGTGGAAGAGCGTCTGGCCGGTATCCGCAAGGTCGATTACGAGCGCATCGGCGAGCGTGAAATGGTCGAGTGTGTGTTCGTCCATGACGCAGGCGATCAGGCCAAGTTCGTCGAACTGTGCAAGAAGGCCGCGACGCTCGAAGACCGCACGGTCATCATCGACACCAAGGATGTCGATACCGCGAAGGCCGCAGTTGAGGCCATCCAGGGCAGCAAGCCCATCCTCAACGGCGCAAACAAGGATAACTTTGCCGCAATGAATGAGATCGCCAAGGCCGCCGGTATCGTACTGGGCGTACATGGCGAAGACCTGTCCGAGCTGCACGATCTGGTCGCGGAGCTGGAAAAGGCCGGCAACAAGAACCTCATTCTCGACGTGACCGGCAAGACCATCAAAGAGACGTTCGCCAACACCGTTCTGGTGCGCCGCACCGCAATCAAGGACGGCGACCGCACGTTCGGCTATCCGTCGCTGGTCAATCTGGGCACGCTGTGTGACCATGACGAGCATCTGGAGACTGCACTGGCGGCTCTGTTCGTCGTGAAGTACGGCTCGATCATCGTAATGGACAAGGTCGGCTATGCCGAGGCGCTGCCGCTGTACGGCCTGCGTCAGAACATCTTCACCGATCCGCAGAAGCCCATGAAGGTCGCGCCGGGCATCTACCCCATCAACGGCGCAGGCCCGGACGATCCGTGCGCGCTGACGGTCGACTTCGCACTGACGTACTTCCTCGTCTCCGGCGAACTGGAGCGCTCGAAGGTGCCGGTCAACCTGCTCATCACCGACGCTTCCGGTATGTCCGTTCTGACGGCGTGGGCCGCAGGCAAGTTCTCCTCGACCTCGGTCAAGAAGTTCTTTGACGAGTTCGAGATCGCGTCCAAGATCAACAACCGTACCCTCATCATCCCGGGCAAGGTCGCGGTCATGAAGGGCGAAATTCAGGACAAGCTGCCGGAGTGGAACGTCGTTGTCGGTACGCGCGAGGCGGTCGAGCTGGTCAAGTACCTCAAAGACGGCGAGTACAAGGCTGCGGCTGAGGCTGCTGCGGCATCCAAGAAGCCCGCTGAGGAAAAGAAGGAAGTCGCTGCCGATGCACCGCTGGACTTCGAGAAGATCGCAGCGTCCATCCCGGCCATCAAGATCCGCGACGATCTCGACGCGAACTACAAGCAGAGAGATCCCGAATCTCCGAAGTTCGTCACCATCGGCGAGCGCATCCACTGCATCTCGCCGGTCATCCGCGAGGCTATGGCGACGTTCAACCCCGATCCCATCCTCGAGCGTGCCGCACAGCAGATCAAGGCTGGCG
>CAYSTN010000089.1:0-6369 GCA_964434135.1 uncultured Oscillospiraceae bacterium | reverse complement strand
GGGCCGCCGCCAAGGACGATCAAATCAAACTGCTGCATAGGGGAGTCCTCCTGATATTGTTCTTTTACGTCGTGAAAATGAGATTTCTGTAGTAGTCTAGCATACGCGAAAGCCGGTTGGAAATGCTTTTTGCGTTGTTTGTATTCCGATTTTGTTGTTTTATGACGTTTGTATGCCGATGGCTTGATAGGTGTGCGCCGTCAGGTCGATGCTGTAGCCGCCGCCGGGTGGCGGCTGCCAGGCGTAGGACGTTTTGTTTTCCTGCGGGAAAAGCGCCTGCATGATGGTGAGAATCGTTCCGCCGTGAACCACGGCCCAAACGTCCTGCGGCTGCGCAAGCAGCTGCTCCAGCGCGGCAAGAATGCGCGTTTCGGCCTGCGCGAAAGACTCGCCGCCCGGCGGGACGTTCGCGAACCAGTCACCGCTGAGCCAGCACCGGTAATCTGCGCGGTCTTTCAGCTCGTCGTAGCTGTGACCTTCAAAAACGCCGAAACAGACCTCGCGCAGCTGCGGCCAGCGTTCGTGCGCGACTGCGCCGCAGACAAGCGCAAGTGTCTGCTCGGTGCGCGTGAGGCCGCTTGTGATGCACTTTGCTGCGCCGACGGGCGGATACAGCCCTGCCGCGACGGCCTCGCACAGCGCGCGAACGCCCGCGTCGCACAGCGGCAGATCGAGCGCACCATAGTACCACCGGCGCACATTGCCCTCGGTCAGCCCGTGGCGCAGCAGAACGAGCCGCTTCATCCTTTCAGCTCCAGCGGCAGGCCGCAGAAGATGCGCGTTACGTGCCGTGCCTGTCCGGCAAGCTGCGTGGTCATGCGCCCGGTGGCTTCGCGCCAGGCGCGTTCGGTCTGGTCGAGCGGGACGATGCCGCAGGAGATGTCGTCACAGATGAGAATCTTATCCGTAAGATCGAGCGTGGCCAGCGCCTGCGCGGGTTCTTTTCCGGCGCGCACACACGCGAGCGCGAAGCACTCTAAATGCCGCACGCACCGCGCGCGCAGATCAAGCTCCGGCCCCGTGCAGGTGAAGATCTGCGCGTCCGTCACACCATAGACGCGCCGGGCATAGTCCGTCTTGCCCTGATACGCGCCGCCGATAATCAGTTCCATTCGTATCGCTCCTTAAAAGATCGCAAGAATCAAAAGTCCCGACAGCTCGCCCACCGTGATGGCAAAGCCCGCGATATCGCCGGACATTCCACCCAGTTCGCGCCGGGCATAGCGGCAGGCGAGGATGGTTGTAAGCGCCGTCCACGCTACACTCAGCGCACACGCAGGCCGCGAGAACAGCCACACAAAGTCCAGCAGCATCACGGCAACATAGGCCGCAAGCAGGCAGCTGCGCTGCCGCCGGTTTTTCCCGGCGCAGAAGCTGCCGGCGTACTGGCTCGTCTGCATGGGCGCGAAGGTCTGCACCGCAACGCCCGCCATGCAGCGGCTGCTGACGGGAATGAGAAGAAGCGCACGCCAGATCTGCGACAGCGTACACACAGCCAAAGACGCAAAGCTGAGCAGAAACAGCACGATCGCGCCCACAACGGCAAACGTGCCGACGCGCGAGTCTTTTAAGATCTGCTGCCGCGCGGCAAGCGTGTGCCGCGAGAAGATCGCGTCGCAGCAGTCGAGAAAGCCGTCAAAGTGGAAAAAACCCGTCAGGAAAAACGGCACCAGCGTCAAAATAGCCGCAGCCAGCAGCCCCGTAAAGCCGAGGTGCGCGAACACCCCCGCGCACAGCGCCCACGCCGCGCCGACGAGCAGCCCCATCAGCGGCAGATAGACGATCTGCCACGGGCGCAGCAAATCGTCCCAGCGTTTGCAGGGACAAGGCAGCGCCAGATATGTGCCCCAGGCCATCATCATGGCGGTGAACTGGTTTTTCTGTGTTTGTTTCATCCTGCGAAGTCTCCTTTGTACCAATATCGCTGCGCGCAGCAAAGCTCACAGACGTTTTCGCACAGCGCGGCCAGCATCCGGTCGAGCTGCGCAAGACCCTGACAATAGCGCTGCGTCCACTCGCCGTACCGCCCGCTGTCGGCATAAATGAAATCACTGACGAACACGCAGCATTGTACCCGCCGCGCCAGCTCCGGCAGCTGCGCACACAGCCGGTCGGCTGCATTGGCATCCATGGTGCCATCGGGGCGGAACATCTCGTTGGACAAAAGCGCCGTCACGCTGTCGAGCAGCACCGCGCCGTCCGGTGCGATTGCTTCAAGCGCGCGCAGAATGTCCGTGCCGCATTCGACCGTCTCAAAGCCCAGCCCCTCGCGCTCGGCCAGATGCCGCCGGATGCGCGCGTGATCTTCCGCATCGTGGGGGATCATGGTCGCCAGATAATAGCGCGGGCCCGGCTGCGCGCAGATGATATCCTGCGCGAGCGTGGATTTTCCGTTTTTTGCGCCGCCGGAAAGAAAGTAGTTCATACCGTAAAGCAGTCCTTTTTTCGAATCTCAGTCAGATAGCCATCGTCGATGGCGGCCTCGGAAAAGCTGGCCATGTCGTTCAGAACGGCACACGCTGCTTCGATGACACGGAAGGCCAGCGGGCAGCCGCTGCCTTCGCCCAGCCGCAGCCCCAGCTGTAAAAACGGCCGCAGCTGCAACAGCTCCTGCGCCACGCGGTAGCCGCGCTCATACGACACGTGCGAGCCGATCATTACGCCGCGCGCGTTGGGTTGCAGGCGCGCGGCGCACAGCGCCGCGACGATGGAGATAAACCCGTCCACCACGACGGGAATGCGTTCGTGTGCCGCACCCAAAAATACACCCGTCATCGCACACAGGTCAAAGCCGCCGACCCGGGCCAGTACATCCAGCACGTCCTGCGCGTCGGGGTGGTTGCAGCGCAGCGCCTGTGCGATGACGCGTTTTTTCGTTTCAAAGGCCGCGTCGGTCAGCCCTCCACCGCGCCCGGTGACTTCCTCAACCGACGCGCCGCTCAGTGCGCACAAAACGGCGGCAGATGTGGTCGTGTTGCCGATGCCCATTTCGCCCACGCCCAACAGCTGAACGCCGTCGCGCTTGGCCTCGGCGGCCAGCTCCATGCCCGTCAGCACACCGCGCACGGCCAGCGCGCGCGGCATGGCCGGTTCGACGGCAATGTTGCCCGTACCTTTGCCAAGACTGCGCGGGACGATGGCCGCGCAGGTATACGGCAGCGCGATGCCCATGTCCACGACCACCAGCTCGTCGCCAAAGTGCTTTGCCAGCGTCGACGCGCCCGTCAGACCGCGCGTTAAGTTGATGGCCTGCGCGCGCGTGACGGACTGCGGTGAGCAGGAAACACCCTCGCACACAACGCCGTTGTCGGCGGCAAGGACATAAATGCGCGTCTTGTCCACGTGATTGTGGACGTGGCCGGTGATCCCGGCCAGCTGCACAGACAGCGCTTCCAGCTCGCCCAGACTGCCGGGCGGTTTGGCCAGCGCCTGCTGGCGCGCGCGCGCCATGGCCATGGGCGCGTCATACAGCGGCTCGATCTGCTGCAAAAGCGCCGCAAGCTGCTGCTCTGGTTGCATGATGCCGTTCATACTTCGCCTTCCTGCTGCATACACCACACGCGCAGCGCAGCGGCCTGCGTCTTCGCGTCGGGAATTTCTCCGGCCAGCACCTGCCGCACCAGCTCACGCAGCGGCAGACGGAAGACGTTTAAAAACTCGTCTTCGTCCAGACTCCGTTCGCCGAAGTGCAGCTTTTTTGCCAGGAACATATGGATGACCTCGGTGGAGTAGGCGCACGTGGGGTAGAATTTCCCCAGCGGGATCAGCTCTTCAGCTACCGCGCCGGTTTCCTCGCGCAGCTCACGCAGCGCGGCCTCAGCCGGGTCTTCGTCGACGGCATCGAGCTTCCCGGCGGGAATCTCGGTGATGACCTCGCCCATGGCGTAGCGGAACTGCCGCTCAAGCAGCACATCGCCATTGTCCAGCAGCGGCAGCACACAGACTGCGCCGTGGTGTACGGTGTACTCGCGGGTGCTGCTTTTGCCGTTTGGCAGACGCACGGTATCTTTATAAATGTGCAGCACAGTCCCGTCGAAGATCGGCTGCGAGGTGAGCTGCGTTTCGCGCAGCGCATCAAGTTCGTTCATCGTGTTCGCTTCCTTTACGATAAATACAGATCTTATTATGCTTATCTTAGCGTTTTGCGGCAGGATTGTCAAACCCCAGTCTGTGTTTTGCCGCACCGCCCGAGAGGGCTTGCTGCGCCTACCCTATCTCACTGCGCTCTTGGCTCTGTCTCTGACGGAGCTGTCACCGAAGGTGACGGAGCGGGCTTTGTCCGCTCTTACTTTGCACCGGATTCTCAGGCAACCGCACCAAAAAGACCAAACAAATTTCGCCCCGGGCTTTGCCCGGGGCGAAATGGCTGTGTTGCGTCAGGACTTTGCCGGCTGGCTGGCGCGGCGGCTGTAAAGACGAGCCAGACCGCCCTCGCTCGTTTCGCGGAAGGCGCGGTTCATGCTCAGACCAGTCTCATACATGGTGCGCACGACCATATCAAACGAAATGGTTCGTGTGCCGACGAGCATATGCGCCAGATTGGCCGAGTCGATGGCGCGCTTGGCCGCGACGGCGTTGCGCTCGATACAGGGAATCTGTACCAGTCCGCAGATGGGGTCGCACGTCAGGCCAAGGTGATGCTCCATGGCAATCTCGGCGGCGTATTCGATCTGCTCGATGGGGAACTCCATCAGCTCACACATGGCGGCGGCTGCCATTGCGCAGGCAGAGCCGATCTCGGCCTGACAGCCGCACTCTGCGCCGGAGATCGACGCATTGCGCCGGATGAGATTGCCGATGATGCCCGCCACGCCCAGCGCGTGTGCCATACGAAGGTCGGAATAGTGATATTTGCCCTGTAAGTACATCAAAACTGCCGGGACAACGCCGCAGCTGCCGCAGGTCGGCGCGGTGACGATCGTGCCGTTGGCGGCGTTCTGCTCGGCAGCGGCAAAGGCATACGCGCACACGAGCTGCAACTCGCGCACCTGCGGGATCTCCTGCACGTGCTGCCGCTCGTAGAGATAGCGCGCCTTGCGCTGCACGTTCAGCCCGCCGGGCAGAACACCCGTGGCCTCAAGCCCCTCTTGCACCTCGGCGCGCATGGTGCGCCAGATCTGCTGCAAAAAGTCCCAGATCTCCGGCCCTTCGCTCAGCTCGACGTATTCGCGCAGCGAGATATAGCGCCAGCGGCAGTACTGGGCGATCTCGGCGAAGGAGTTTTCGGGATAGACTTCCTCTGCGCCGTGCGCCGTGCGCCCTTCGATGACGATATCGCCGCCGCCGACCGACTCCACACGCATGAAGCCGGTGCGCTCGTCACCGCAGTAGGCGGCAAAGTCGAGCGTATTCGGGTGGCGCAGGTCGTCCGGATTTTTGTCGGAGAAAATGATGTTCGTCGGCGTGGGCGCCAGAACCTCCTGCAAAACGCGGTCTGTGCCGTGGCCGACACCGGTCATGGACAACGAGCCATAGAGCGTGACTTCGTAGCGCTCGGCGCCGGGGTTTTCTTTTTTAAAGATGCAGGCGGCGCGTTCCGGCCCCATGGTGTGCGAGCTGGACGGGCCTTTGCCGGTTTTATAAAGATCACGAATCGATTTCATGACGGTTCTCCTTTGGTAGATGGTAATGCGGGACGGCAGGGCGCGCAGCGCCGTGCCTGTCGCTGTCACTATACCAGACCGCAGCGGAAAATACAACCCAAAGCGGCGGGAATTTTATGTCGGCGCGGCGCTTGAGCCGCGACGGGCGAGCGCCTGCAGGGCAAGCTCACCCGCGAGCTTGAAAAGCGTATCGCGCAGCACCTGCTCGATGGGCAGGCCGGCTGCGCGGGCAACGGCGCGGTAGAACGCTTCCGTCTCCTCGTCGAGCGGGATACAATAAACGTGCATGGCAGATAAACCTCCAATCACCTTGTCGTGGGTAGTTCATTTTATGTCCGGATGCTTGACAGGTGTGATACTATATTGTTATTAGCTGAAAAAGTATTTCCGAAAGGATGATTGGATATGGCGAAAGAAAAGAAAGTGGAACAGATCACCGATATGGAGGTCGATTTCGCGCAGTGGTATACCGATATCTGCCGCAAGGCGGAGCTGGTCGAATACGCATCGGTCAAGGGCTTTACGATCCTGCGGCCATATGGCTATGCCATCTGGGAGAATATGCAGAGCATCATGGACGCGGAGTTCAAAAAGACCGGTCACGAGAACGTGGCGATGCCCGCGCTGATCCCGGAGAGCCTGCTGAAAAAAGAAGGCGAGCTGGTCAACGGCTTTGCGCCGGAGGCCGCATGGGTCACGATGGGCGGCAGCGAAAAGCTCGAAGAGCGGCTGGCGTTCCGGCCGACATCGGAGACGATGTTCTGCG
>CAYSTN010000088.1:0-6630 GCA_964434135.1 uncultured Oscillospiraceae bacterium | reverse complement strand
GCACATCAACAAAACGTCTTCTGCCGTGCGCCTGATCCACAAGCCGTCGGGGCTTGTCGTCTCGTGCCAGCAAGAGCGCAGCCAGGTGCAAAACCGCGAAAAGTGTATGCAGATGCTCGCGTCCAAGCTCGACCAGATCGAGCGTGAGCGGGTCGAGTCTGCCGTCAGCTCGCAGCGCCGCAGTCAGGTCGGCACGGGAATGCGCAACGAGCGCATCCGCACCTACAACTTTCCGCAGGGGCGCGTGACCGACCACCGCATCGGTCTGACGCTCTACCAGATCGACGCGATCATGGACGGCGAGCTGGATACCCTGCTCGACGCGCTCATCACCGCCGAACAGGCTCAAAAGCTGCAACAAAACAGCACAGAATAAGAGGGATCGACTTGCAGACTGTATACTTCCACGAACCGACACTTGAAAATATCGCCGCCGCCGCGGACATTTTGCGCCGCGGCGGGCTGCTGGCCATCCCGACCGAAACGGTCTACGGCCTTGGCGCGAACGCGCTTGACGAGACGGCGGTCATGCATATCTTTGAGGCCAAGGGTCGTCCGCAGGACAACCCCCTCATTCTCCACATACCCGACAGCTCCTGGCTGCCGCGCTGCTGCGCGAGCGTCCCGCCGCAGGCTTACCGTCTGGCCGAGCGCTTCTGGCCGGGACCGCTGACGATGATTTTGCCGCGCAGTCCCGTCGTGCCGCTGCGCACAACGGGCGGACTGGAGACTGTAGGGGTGCGCTGCCCCGATCACGCCGTCACCCGCGCCATCATCGCCGCCGCCGGTGTGCCCGTTGCCGCACCGTCCGGCAATCTCTCCGGCCGCCCCAGTCCCACCTGCATTGCCGACATGATCGAGGACATGGACGGCAAGATCGACGGGATGTTTGACGGCGGCGCGTGCGCCGTCGGGGTCGAGTCGACGATCATCGACCTTACCTGTAATCCGCCGCGCCTGCTGCGGCCCGGCGGCCTGCCGCTTGAAGCGCTCGAGCAGGTGCTTGGCCCCATCGACGTGGACAAGGCCGTCGTCTCGCTCCTGCCTGATGGCGAGCGTCCTCGCGCTCCCGGCATGAAATACCGCCACTACGCGCCCCATGCGCCCGTCACCGTTGTCACCGGCGACGCAGCGCGCGCCGCGCAGTACATCCGCGCGCACGTCGGCGCGAATGCGGGCGTGATCTGCTTTTCCGAGTATACGGCGCTGTTCGCCGACTGCTGCTGCCACGATCTTGGCTCTGTCGCGGACAAAGCCGAGCAGGCCAGACGCGTCTTCGACGCGCTGCGGCAGTTTGACCATGAACCCGTCACCGAGATTTTCGCGCAGTGTCCCGACCCGACCGGGCTGGGGCTTGCCGTGTCCAACCGGCTGAAAAAGGCGGCGGGCTTCCACGTTGTCGAGGTGTGAAGAATGTACTGCATCGGCATTACCGGCCCGACGGGCTGCGGCAAAACGACGCTCCTGCGCGCCATTGCCGCGCGCGGCGGCTACGTCATCGACTGCGACGCGCTGTACTACGAGCTGCTTGCCGCGCCCGAGGGCGCTGCGCTGCGCCGTGCGCTGCAAGCGGCGTTCCCGGCAGCCTTTGACGAGAACGGCGCCCTTGTGCGCAAAACGCTCGGCGCGCTGGTCTTTTCCGACGCGCAGCAGCTTGCCCGGCTCAACGACATCGTCTTTTTCCACGTAGGCCAGGCAGTGCGCGCCCGCCTTGCGCAGCAGCGCACTGCCGGACGGCAGCTGTGCGCCATCGACGCGATCAACCTCTTTGAGTCCGGCCTTGCCGCGCTGTGTGATACCACCGTGGGTGTACTGTGTTCGCGCGAGGTGCGCCTTGCGCGCATCATGGCGCGTGACGGCCTGACGCGTGAGTATGCCGCCCTGCGCATCGACGCGCAGCCGCCCGACAGCTTTTACCTGACCCGCTGCACCGACATTTTGCGAAACGACGCGACACCGGAACGCTTCCGGTGCGCGGCGAACCAATATTTGAACACCATTGTGAAAGGAGCTTTCCCCATGACGAAGCAAGAACGCGAGGCGCTGCTCTACCAGCCGAAAAACGGCCACGACCGCCTGAGCAAAGAAGACGGGGCCGCGATGCTGGCCTACTGCGAGGATTACAAAAAGTTCTTAGACTGCTCCAAGACGGAGCGTGAGTGCGTCGTAACGGCCGTCGCGCTGGCCGAGCAGGCAGGTTTCCGCGAACTCAAACCCGGCATGAGCCTCAAACCCGGCGATAAGGTCTACAGCGTCAACCGTGGCAAGTCCATCCTGCTTGCCGTGATCGGCAAGCGCTCTTTGGCCGAGGGCGCGAACATCGGCGCTGCGCATACCGACGCGCCGCGCCTGGACTTCAAGCCCAATCCCCTCTACGAAGAAGCGGAGCTGGCCTATTTCAAAACCCACCACTACGGCGGCATCCGCAAATACCAGTGGGTCACCATCCCGCTTGAGCTGCACGGCAAGATCGTCCGTGCCGACGGAACGCAGGTCGATGTCAAGATCGGCGCAGAGCCGGGTGACCCGCAGTTTATCATCAGTGACCTGCTGCCGCACCTTGGCCGTGAGCAGGGCAAAAAGCCCCTGAACGAAGCCATTCCGTCCGAATCGCTCAACATCCTCATCGGCAGCTGGCCGGAACCGGATGACGACGGCTCCGACCGCGTCAAGCTGGCCGTCATGCGCCTGCTGCACGAGAAATACGGCATCGTGGAAGAGGATTTCATCTCTGCCGAACTCGAGGCCGTCCCGGCAGCCAACGCCCGCGATCTGGGCTTTGACCGCAGCCTGATCGGTGCATACGGCCACGATGACCGTGTCTGCGCCTATGCCGAGCTTGCCGCCATCTTGCAGCTGGAGTCTCCGGAGAAGACCGCCGTGTGCATCTTCGCCGACAAGGAGGAGATCGGCTCTGAGGGCGTGTCGGGTATGCAGTCCGAAGCGTTTGAGCTTTTCATGGACAAACTCTGCCGGATGCAGAACGTCCAGCTCATCGACTGCTTTGCCAACTCATTCTGTATCTCTGCCGATGTCACCGCCGCTTACGACCCCAACTTCTCCGAGGTCTACGAGCGCCGCAACGCCGCCTATGTCAACTATGGCGTAGGTCTGTGCAAATACACCGGCGCGGGCGGCAAATCCGGCGCGTCCGATGCTTCTGCCGAGGTCGTAGGCCGCATCCGCAGCCTGTTCAACGCCAACGGCGTTATGTGGCAGATGGCCGAGCTGGGCAAGACCGATGCCGGCGGCGGCGGCACAGTCGCAAAGTTCATGGCCAAGCGCAACATCGACACGCTCGACGCGGGCGTCCCGGTTCTTTCGATGCACGCACCGTATGAGACGGTAGCCAAGCTCGACTGCTACATGACCTATAAGGGCATGAAGGTCTTCTTCGAACAGAACTGACCCCCCTTGTCTCAGCCACCGATTTCCATACGTCTTGTAGGGCGGAACCCATGTGTCCCGCCACCCGGCGCGGCTATGCCGCGCAAAAACCGCAAATCACCACCGCACACGCCGCGTTCCGCCGCACCCCTTGGCTCTCCCTCTGGGAGAGCTGGCGGCGCAGCCGCCTGAGAGGGCTTGCCCCCTGTCCCCGGGGATTTTCCGTATAGCGTTGCAGGGGCGGACGACTCTGTCCGCCCGAAAAATCCCCTGTTTTTGAAGCGCCTTGTAGGGGTTGATGCCCACATCGACCCGGCGCGGCTTCGCCGCGCAAAAACCGCAAATCACCACCACACCCGTAAGGCTGAACCCATGTGTCCCGCTACTCGGCGCGGCTCGCCGCACCCCTTGGCTCTCCCTCTGGGAGAGCTGTCAGCGAAGCTGACTGAGAGGGCTTGCCCCCTGTCCCCGGGGATTTTCCGTATAACGTTGTAGGGGCGGACGCCTCTGTCCGCCCGGTTTTTTCCCATTTGCAACAACGGGTCGATGTGGGCATCGACCCCTACGGGTACAGTGTGGCGTGTTAGGCGCGGTGGGAATCGGAAGGATTCGGGCGGGCAGAGTCGCCCGCCCCTACAAATGCGGTGGAGATTTACACACCCGTCACGGTTTTGTGTCTTTTTCCATGATGCAGCGCATCCTCTCTTATCGCCAATGGCTGTACATCTTGAACTGCGTCGACCTTTGTGTTATATTTGTGTCATGCAGACGGTTTCACATTCGGGCAAGCCTTCCACGTGAAAGAGCCGTATCTGCCATTTTCCCTTATGAAAGGACGCGATCACATGAAAAAACTGCTCTTTGCTTTGGGTTTGCTTTTGGGCGGTATCATCGGCTTTGTCGGCTGGAGCATCGCCGTCGTACAAAAGACGCAGCCGGGCGCGAACAGCACGGTCTTTGGCTGCTTCCACGGCATCGACTGGCTTGTCCTTGCCTTGTTTGCAGCTCTCGGCCTTGCCGGATTGCTCCTCGCTATCCGCGCCGCTACAAAACCCGACTGCACTCAATAAGCGCAGGTTTATACCTTCTTTCTTCTAAAACCCGTCAAACCCCGCACTCTACGCTGCGTAGAGTGCGGGGTTTTGTGCCGTAGAGCCGCGCTCGACAACGAAGAGAGCGGCGCTTCGATGGATTCGGGAGACTTTTTCACAATTTGGGTGTACACTGTTGCTATCAACAAACGCACACGGGAGGCTATGTCATGCAAAATCTGTTGATCTTCGGTGACTCCATCATCAAAGGTGTCATGTACAACGGGCAGGGCTACCATCTTTGCCGGGGGCACGATTTTGACCGGCTCGCCGCGCAGGGCGTCAGCGTCAAAAACCACGCCAAAATGGGCGCGACCATATCCGATGGCCAGAAGCGGCTGGCGTGCCGGCTGGCCGAACCCTGCACCCCGCAGACGACTGTGCTGTTTTGCTTCGGCGGCAATGACAGCGACTATGACTGGCGCGCCATCGCCGCCGCCCCGGCGGCGGAACATCTGCCCAAAACTCCGCCGGAAGCGTTCATTGACGGCTACTGCGCGCTTATTCGTGCAGCGCAGCAGGCCGGTGCGCGCGTAGCGCTCACGTCGCTGCCGCCCATCGAGCCGACGCGTTTTTTTCTGCACATCAGCAAGGGGCTGCGCGCAGACGATATCCTGCACTGGCTCGGCGACGTAGGACATCTGTACCGCTGGCAGGAGTATTACAGCTCCCTCGTCGTGCAGCTCAGCCGTGCGTTCGGCTGCCGGCTGGTCGACGTGCGCACGGAGTTTTTAAAAAGCCGCGCGTTCGACACGCTGCTCGGTGCGGACGGCATCCACCCCACGCAGGCCGGACACGATCTCATCCATGCCACGGTGCAAAGCGCGCTGTGCTTCTGACGCGGCCTCAATCCGGGATGCAGCTGTGCTTCTCGTAACCCAGCGCCAGCGCCTGCTCCAGCTCATCAAACGGAACGCGGTTTTTCTCGCCCGGCAGCTTGGCGCAGTTGGCGCTGTGGACGATCCTCGAGTTCACATTGCCGACGTAGGCCGCCGCGGTCGTGGGCGCTTCGCGGCTGGTTGGGTCGGTGGTAACGGTGATCGTCTCGCCATCGGAGATCATGATGATCTCGCCCTGCGTATCGGTGCGATAGAGTTCGATCTGGCGCGTCTGGAGCGCGGTGAGCGTCTGTTCATGTGGGTGGCCATAGTCGTTCCCTTCGCCCGCGCTGATGACCGCTATGGACGGCGAAACGGCGTTCAGGAAGGCCTGCGATGTGCTTGTCGTGCTGCCGTGATGCCCGACCTTGAGTACGTCGGCGCGCACGTTTGCCCCGGCGCGCAGCAGGGCTTCTTCGGCCTCGACTTCCATGTCTCCAGTCAGCAAAAAGCTCGTCTGCCCGTAGTCGACTCGCAAAATCAGGCTCTGGTTGTTTGTCTCGTCAAAGTCCTCGACTGGCCCGATCAGCTCCACCGTGGCCTCGCCCAGCTGCCAGCTCGTGCCCAGTTCCGGCATTTCGATGGAACTGCCCTGCGCGTCAGCATACTTCGCCACATTTTCGAACGCACGGGTGGTATGCTCCGTCACGCTTGCGTACACGTGCTGCGCCGGATAGCGCGCCAGCACACCCGCCAGCCCGCCGCAGTGATCTTCATCCGGATGGGTGTTGAAAACATAGTCCAAAGACTCCACTTCCAGCCGGTTCAGGCGCGAGACGAGAAACTGGCTTTGCGAAACGCTGCCGCCGTCGACGAGCATATACGCTCCGTCGCAGCCGAGCAGGATGCTGTCGCCTTGCCCGACATCCAGAAACCGCACGCAGAGTGTACCGTCCGGCATCGCTGCTGTGGGAGCGGTCTTCTCGTCCGTCTGTGCCCATGGCTGTGTGCGAAGGAGCGCAGCGGCTGCGCACAAAAGTGTCAGAAAAACGCCAAGCCACAGAGGGAGCTTTATTTTTGCGTTTTTTCTTCTTCGTTTGTTCTTTTTTTGCATGATTTTTTACTCCGTTTTTGCGTTTTTTCAGCTGATTTTGCTTGATTTTTCGGTCAAAACGAAGCGATTTTTGCTCGTTTTTCGCGTCATTTTTTATCATTATACCGCAAAACTTTGCAAAAAAGAACCCCCTCGGCATGAGCCGAGGGGGGATTTTTATGCGTTGGTCTATCAGACCAGCTCGATGATGGCCATTTCCGCTGCATCGCCCTTGCGCGGG
>CAYSTN010000087.1:0-6766 GCA_964434135.1 uncultured Oscillospiraceae bacterium | reverse complement strand
CCCTCTCAGTCACCTTCGGTGACAGCTCTCCCAGAGGGAGAGCCAAGGGCGCGGCTTTGCCGCGCCGGGTGCGGTGGAGATTTGCTGCAGCGGGTCGATGTGGGCATCGACCCCTACGGGTGCGGTGGAGATTTGGACAAGCCCTCTCAGTCAGCTTCGCTGACAGCTCTGGCAGAGGGAGAGCCAAGGTAAGGGTGCAAAGCAGATCAGGGAGAGCCAAGGCGCGGCTTCGCCGCGCCGGGTGCGCAGAGAATCAGCCCCAGAGGGCGGTAAGCGACGGGATGACCTGCTTTTTACGCGAGACTACGCCCGGCAGGAAGCAGGTATGCTCCTTCAGCTCCACGCCGAACGCCTGCGTGATGATATCCTCGTCACCGAGGTAGAGCAGGTGCGTACCTTCGAGCAGGACATCCGTCAGCATCAGGATCATGAGCGAGTAGTTGCGCTCGGTCATGGTCTTTTGCATGATGGCAAGGAACTCGTCCTTGCGCTGCATCATGCGCGCAGAGTCAACGCAGGTGATCTGACTGACACCCAGATCCTGATCGGCGATATGGAAGTCTTTGAAATCGGTGAAGAGCATCTCCTCGGCCGGTTTGCCGTCGGCGATGGACGCGGAGAAGATCTCCTGCCCCAGCTCGTCGAGCGAGACGTTGGCAATGCGCGCCATACGCGTGGCCATGCGGTGGTCGCGGTAGGTCGAGGTGGGCGATTTGAACATGACCGTATCGGCTACGATGGCCGCAGCGATCAGTCCCGCCAGCTTGGCCGGGGGCATGAGGCCGCGCTCCTGATACATTTCCGAAATGATCGTCGCGGTCGAACCGACCGGCTCGTTGCGGAAGTAGATGGGGCCGCCGGTCTGGATATCGGCCAGACGGTGGTGGTCGATGATCTCCAGAATATCGGCCTGTTCCAGTCCGGGCACGGACTGCGCCGCTTCGTTGTGGTCGACCAGCACGACGCGTTTGCGCCGGGGTTTGATGAGGTGATACCGCGACAGCGTTCCGACGACCTTGTCATTTTCGTCCAGAATGGGATAGCTGCGGTGGCGGCTTTTGAGGACGATCTCGCGCACGTCGTCGACGTAGTCGGTCAGGTGGAAGGCGCGCAAGTCTTCAGTGCGGCACACACGCGCAACTTCGATGGCGTAATAGACCATACGCGCGGCCTTATACGCGTCAAAGGGCGTGGCAATGATGCACGTGCGGGTCTTCTGCTTGCGCAGCTGCTCAGGCAGCTCGGCCTGACAGACGATCAGGCAGCTGACCTGCTGGTCGATGGCGCGCTGCGCCATCTCGGGCTGCTCACCGATGATGACGATGGCATCCGACCCTTTGAACAGCAGGTTCGTATTCTCCTGCGGCAGCGCGATGGATACTTCGCCGCTGATGGTATCGGCCAGATAGCCGGCTTCGTTGATGATCTTGCCGTCAAGCACACTCAGCAGATTGAAAACCGGGATCTGGTCAACGCGCGCGTCGGAAAGGGTGCGCATATCGTAGCTGGCGATCTCACTCGGCGAGAGCATTCCGTACAGCTCCCCGTTTTCGTTGGTCACGGGAATGGCCGGGATGCCGCGGTTATTTTGCAGCGCAGACCAGGCGCGGCGAACCGTCACTGCGCCGGACAGCGCAGGCGGCGTATCGAACTCGAGGTCGCGCACCTGCGTGCGCATGGTCTGGATGCGCACGGGCGGCTCGAAGCCGAAACGCTCGAGTACAAGGCGTGTCTCGTCGGAGATATGACCCAGCCGCGCCGGGACGAACTCCCGGTCGCCCAGCGCGTTGCGCAGCGCTGCGTAGGCCATGGCGGAGACGATGGAATCGGTGTCGGGGTTGCGGTGGCCGGTGACATAGATGGGTTCCATGAAAAGACCTCCTTTGATTTGCCGCTTACGCCTGCGGGAAAACAATGCCCTGATGGTGCAGGATGAACCGGATGGGATAGTAGCGGTCTAAATAGTTTTGGCAGAACCACTCGTAGGTGGCCTGCGGCAGATGCACAAGCTCCGGCGCCTGAGTGCGGAAGAGCTTGAACGTCGTCTCGTCGCCGCACAGCAGCGCGGCGATCAGTTCCATCTCGCCCTCGCGCTCAAGCCGATACAGGCAGGAATCGAGGATGGCAGCGCAGGCGCGCTCGTCCTCACCGGCCAGCAGCTCCATATTGCCAAGCCACGCGAGAAAATCGTCCAGCTTCAGCTCGGTGCGCGCCGCGGCGCGCGAGAGGGTGGAGAACTCGGCCTCGTCATGGCGCTTGAGGATGTCGATGAGGTAGGTCATGAGCGAATCGTCAAGGCAGATGCTGTCGAGAAAGACTTCAAAGATATCGCGCGTTTCGGTTTTGACCGGCTCTTGCGGGGCAGGTTCGGGTTCGGACGCAGACGCGGACGGCTGCTGCGCAAGCTGCGCGATGGCCGCTTGCAGCTCGGCGGGGTCAAAGCTGTCATAATCGGACTGGTCGATTTGCGTGCCGTCCTGCCCGGCACAGGCGCGCACAAAGTTGGCAATGCCCAGCTCCTGAACGGCAGTTTGCAGCTGAAGTGCCTTTTTGAGCGTATCCGTCTCGGTGAGGGTGATGCCCTGCGGGGGCTTGCGCGTTCCTTCACAGATTTCGGTCAGATATTGCAGATAATATGGGATCAGCGACATGATACGCCCTCCTGTTTTTCTTTCAGTGTAGCACACGAAGCGTGGCTTGTCAAAAATTCTCTTTACACGACCATGTCATATTCGCCCGTGCCGCCGGTCTGAAAATAGCGGTGCAGGTCGAACGGCGAAAACACGCCCCGGTCGGTGACGATGCCGGAGATCAGGTGCGGCGGCGTCATGTCAAAGGCCGGGTAATAGCCCTTGACGCCCTCGGCGGCGGTGCGCACGCCCATGGCCTGCAAGGTGAAGTCCGGGTCGCGCAGCTCGATGGTGACGGTGTCTTTGTTCTCATGTCCCTGATCGGGCGCGCCGGTGACGAAGACGGGAATGCCAAAATGCTGGGCGCAGATGGCGATTTGCAGCGTACCGACTTTGTTGACCACGTAGCCGTCGAGGCAGATGGCATCGGCGGCGCAGGTGAAGACATCGACGTGTTCGCGCTGCATGACGAATGCAGGCATATTGTCGGTGATGACGGTCACGTCAAAGCCCATGTCGCGGCAGACCGTAGCCGTCAGGCGCGCACCCTGAAAATAAGGGCGCGTCTCGGGGCAGAAGATGCGAAACTGCTTGCCGCAGCGCGCAGCTTCTTTGAGCATCATGCCGACGATCGTCTCGGCAAAGCACTGCGTCATGACTGTGCCGCCGTCGGGAATGAGCGGGACAAGATACTGCGCAATCTGCTCGACCTTGCGATAGCGGCGGTCGTTGGCCGCGACGGCGTAGTCGCGGATGGCCAGATCAACCGGCTGCGCGGCGCAAAGCGCCTGTTCGGCGGCTGCAAGACAGCCGTTGCAGACCAGCCGCATCCGCTTGGTCGTAGTGGGTCGGGCGGTGGAGATCGTCTCGGCAGCTGCTTGCAGAAAGACAAGCTGTTCGCGCGCCGGACGCGCGCGGCACTCCCACGCGGCCAGCGCCATACCCATGGCGGCGGCGGTGTACGGCCCGGCGCTCTGTGTGACCATGTCGGCGATGGCCTGTGCGACCTCGCCGTGGGTGTGGCAGCAGACGAATGCAGTTTTCGCCGGGTAGACGCGGCGGTCAAGAATGCGCACCGCGCCGTCTTCGTACCAGGCGATGTTTTCGTATTGGAGCATGAAGGCAAGTCCGGTATCAGCGCGTGTGGTCATAGCGGCAGTTCCTCCAAAATTGTCTCAAGATATTGGCTGAAGCGCGCAGCCACGGCAGCGCCTGTCTCGTTGACCTCTTCGCCGGTGACGGCCTGACCGGTGATACCAGCGGCCATGTTGGTGATGACGGAAATGCCCAGAAGCGGCAGACCGCAGTGCGCGGCGGTGAGCGCTTCGGTGACGGTGGACATTCCGACCGCGTCGCCGCCAAGTAGGCGGATGGCGCGAATTTCGGCGGGCGTTTCAAACTGCGGGCCGGGCATGAAGAAATACACGCCCTCATGTACGCGCAGGCCGAGCTTGTCCGCGCAGCGGCGGGCGAGCGCGCGCAGCGCGGGTGTATACATCTGCGAAACATCGAAAAAGCGCGGGCCGAACTCGTCCAGATTGCGCCCGCGCAGAGGGCTTGCGCCGTTGAGCTTGATGTGGTCGGAAATGAGCATGAAGTCCCCGACGCGATACGACTGGTTCACGCCGCCGGCGGCGTTGGTGACGATGAGCGTCTGTACGCCAAGCAGCTTCAAAAGCCGCACGGGCTGCGTCAGCTGCTCGAAGTCATAACCTTCGTAGCTGTGGAAGCGGCCGGACAGGCACACAAGGCGCTTGCCCGCCAGCTCGCCGAAGACGAGCTTGCCCGCGTGGCCGGGCGCAGTGGAGACAAGGAAGCCCGGGATGTCGCAATAGGGCAGCTCAAAGCGGTTTTGCAGCCGCGCGGCAAACGGGCCGAGCGACGAGCCGAGAATGACCGCGACCTGCGGCGTGAAGGGCATCCGCGCGCGGACGTAGGCCGCGCTTTGTTCGAAAAACGAATGGGGTTCGTTCATGCGTATCCCACCTTTCTGGTTTTCTTTATCATACCGCAGATGCGCACCGGTGTCAATTTTTTGGTGCGGTGCGCAGGGGAGAAGAGTTATGCTTGCGTTTATGGGGGAAATGGCGTAGAATGTAGAAAACGCAAACAGGAGGCGACTTGACCTTGGGCAAGGAGACCGAATACAAACTGGAAGTGGGCGAGCTGCAGCTGCTCGACTGCATTTTGTGTGACCGGGTCATAACCGAAAAAATGACCCAGCCGTATGCCTACATCCGGATGCAGACGACCTACTACGACACCGAAGAGGAACTGCTTGGCAGCAGACGGTGGATGCTGCGGCTGCGCACGGAAAACGAGCGCAGCGTCGTGACGATGAAAACTCCCGCCGAAGGGCACACGCGCGCGGAGTGGGAGGTCGAGAGTGCGTATCTCGACGAGGCGCTGCCAAAGCTCGTGGCGCTCGGCGCGCCGGAACTCGTCGGACAGCTCGATGCACAGACGCTTTTGCCGGTGTGCGGCGCACAGTACACGCGCATCACGGCCTGCTTGCAGCTGAGTGAACATACGTCGTGTCACGTCTGCGGTGACGTGGGTGAGTTGCAGGCCGACGGTAGACGGGAGCTGCTGTGCGAGCTGGAGCTGGAACTGGCGGAGGGCTCAGAAGCCGAACTGGCTGAATATGTGCGCGCGCTGGCGGAAAAATATCATCTGGCCGAACAGCCGCGGAGCAAGGCGCAGCGCGCAAGGGCGCTGCGCGAACAAGCAGACCGCCGTGCAGGCGAAGAATAAGGGGAACAGTATGGACATCAACAAAAAAGCAAATCTGAGTATGCTGTGCGACTACTACGAGCTGACGATGGGCAACGGCTATTTCGTCCGGGGTATGCAGGAGCGCATCACGTATTTTGATATTTTCTACCGCTCCGTGCCCGACGGGGGCGGCTTCGCCATCGCGGCGGGGCTGGAACAGGCGGTGGAGTATATCCAGCAGCTGCACTTTGACGACGACGACATCGCCTATCTGCGCGGCAGACAGATGTTCGACGAGGGATTTTTGCAGTATCTGCGCGAGTTCCGCTTCACGGGCGATATCTGGGCCGTGCCGGAGGGCACGCCCATCTTCCCGCACGAGCCGATCATGGTCGTGCGCGCACCGGCCATTCAGGCGCAGCTCATCGAGACGTTTTTGCTGCTGACGCTCAACCACCAGAGCCTCATTGCGACCAAGGCCAACCGCGTGGTGCGCGCGGCCAGAGGCCGGACTGTGTTGGAATTTGGTTCGCGCCGGGCACAGGGCGTGGACGCGGCGGTCGACGGTGCGCGCGCGGCCTACATTGGCGGCTGCAAGGGCACGGCCTGTACGCTGACCGATCAGCGCTACGGCGTACCGGCGGGCGGGACGATGGCGCATTCGTGGGTGCAGATGTTCCAGTCGGAATACGAGGCGTTCCGCGCCTACTGCCAGACGTATCCGGATAACCCGACGCTGCTGGTCGACACGTACAACACGCTCAAATCCGGTATCCCCAACGCCATCCGCGTATTCAACGAGGTGCTGCGCCCGCGCGGGCTGACGAAGTGCGGCATCCGGCTGGACTCGGGCGATATGACCTATCTGACGCGCAAGGCGCGGCAGATGCTCGACGCGGCGGGCTGGCAGAGCTGCCGGATCTCGTGTTCGAACTCGCTCGACGAGTATATCATTGAAGACATCCTCAACCAGGGCGCGCAGATCGACCTGTTCGGCGTCGGCGAGCGGCTCATCACGGCCAAATCCGAGGCCGTGTTCGGCGGTGTGTACAAGCTCACGGCCATCGAGGACGAACAGGGCAACATCATCCCCAAGATCAAGATCAGCGAAAATGTCGGCAAGATCACCAATCCGCACTTCAAAAAGGTCTACCGCTTCTTCGGCAACGACACGGGCAAGGCCATTGCGGACTATCTGTGTGTGTACGACGAGACGGTCGACGACAGCCACGATCTGGAGATCTTCGACCCGCAGGCGACGTGGAAGCGCAAGACGGTCTACAACTTCACGGCCAAAGAACTGCTCGTGCCGGTCTTCCGGCAGGGCGAGCTGGTCTACCGGCTGCCGAAGCTCGACGAAATTCAAGCCTACTGCGCGCAGCAGGTCGATACGCTCTGGGACGAGGTCAAGCGTTTTGACA
>CAYSTN010000086.1:0-6903 GCA_964434135.1 uncultured Oscillospiraceae bacterium | reverse complement strand
AACATCGCCGGCTTCAAGAAGGTCGCACAGGCTATGTACGAGCAGGGCGTGTTCTGATCGTCCAGCCGAACTCACCAACGACCCTATAAATGCAAATTGTCCCCGGGAACGTTCGTTCCCGGGGACTTTTATCGATTTGCACGGCACTTCCCTTGGTTCTCTCTCAGAGGGAGAGCCAGGGGCGCGGCAAGCCGCGCCAAAATGGCGGGACACATGAACCCCGCCCTACGGGTGCAGAGAAGTTACGAAGGCAGCAAAAAACCGCCCCACGACCCAATGAAATGGTCGTGGGGCGGAAAGGAGCAGCAACGCAATGGACAGAACCCAGCCTGCGACCCAACGCAGTGGTCGCAGGCTGGAAAGGAGAAACCGGGCTTAGAGGAAAAGAAGCCTCGCTTGCGACGATTCGTTCCGGCAAGGTCGGTTTCGACGCGCGGCAGGGCGAGGGATATGGAGTTTGCTGCGACGCGGGCTTCAACCCCTACGGCTGCAAAGCAAACCAGTGGGGGAGCCGAGTCTTCTCAGTCTTCCGGAAAGCGTACTGTCTGCCGGCTTACGATCCGCATCTGCCCGCCGTGCATCGGGTGCGCAAAGACCAGCTGCGCGGCGCACAGCTGCTGCGTAAACAGTCCCTGCGCGCAGGAGTAAGCGCTGGCCGCTTCCGTTGTATACTGCGGATCCCCGAGGATGGGGAAGCCGGAGGCCAGACAGTGCAGCCGCAGCTGATGGGTGCGCCCGGTCAGCGGGTGCAGCTGCAAAAGCGCCGTCTGCGCGCTGCGCTGCAAGATACGATAGTGTGTCAGTGCCTGTTGTCCGCGTGCGTCGACCACGCGGATGAGATTCCCGCCGCCGATTTTATAGACCGGCAGATCGATCTCGCCCTCGTCCTGCGGCGGCTGGCCGAAGACGGTGGCCAGATAGGTCTTCTCCAACTCGCCCTGCCGCAGCATTCGGCAGAACCGGTCGTGGACATTTGCGTTTTTCGCAAACAGCACCACGCCAAACGTATCGCGGTCGAGCCGCGTCACCGGATGCACACCGGCCTGTTCGCCCGCGGCAAGCAGATGGTGCAGCACCGCGTTGGCCAGCGTTCCGCTGTTTCTCTGCGGTGACGGATGCACCAGAAGCCCCGCAGGCTTGTCCACGGCCAAAAACGCCTCGTCTTCATATAAGATAGACAGCGGCAGCAGCTCCGGCTCGAACCCCTCGACCTGCTCATACAGCTCGACTCGGACACAGTCACCCGGCATGACCGGCTGGTCGGTGTGCGCGCGAACGCCGTTGATGAAAAATGCGTCCTGCCATTTCAGTCGCTTGACCAGCCCCGAAGACAGCGCAAACTCCCGCCGCAGGATGGACAGCAGCTTGGCCTGCCGCCGGACGATCTGTTCCACGATCATGGCCGCACCTCCTTTTGCGGCTATTATACGCCATCACCCGTGTCCGCGCAAGCCGGAATGCATCCAAAGCTGCCTGATGAGGACTGCGCCCAATGGGAACACGATCATCCCGCCCACGCCCAGCAGGCGATATCCCGTGTACAGCGCCAGCAGCGCCAGCACCGGCGAAAGCCCAACCTGTTTGCCGACCAGCCGCGGCTCAAGCGCCTGTCTGCTCAACGCTGCCGCGCCGTAGAGAATGACCAGCCCCACACCCGCGCGCGTCTGCCCGCGCAAAAACAGCAGCAGCGCCCACGGGATGAGGATTGTTCCCGTGCCGAATACCGGCAGTGCGTCGACCAGGGTCGTCACCAGCGCCATCAAAAGCGGATACTGCATCCGCAGCAAAAGCAGTCCCACCGTAATCAGTAAAAAAGTCAGCCCCATCAGCTTCAGCTGCGCGCGCACCCAGCCGCCGAGGGCTTTTCGCACCGGCGTGGCCAGCGATAAAAGCCGTGTGCGGGTCGTTTCACTGAGCGTGCGCCGCAGCCACGCGCGGATGGACGGCAGCTGCGCCGAGAGCATAAAACTCGACAAGATAGCCGTCATCGCAAACAGCACCACATCCGGCAGCTTGCCCAAAAGCCCCGAGGCCCACGAGAAGGCGCGCTCATACAGGCGGCTTCCCAGCAGCGCGCCCGAGGAGAAAAACGACTCCACGCCCGCGCGCAGCCCCGTGCCCAGTCCGTCCGGCAGACACCGCGCCAACGACAGCAGCCACGCTTTGATGCGCGCGAGTAGCGGCGCAGTCTGCGCCGCCAGCTGCGGCAGCTCGCGCGCAAAGCCCATCGCCTCGCGGCACAAAAGACGGCACAGGAAAAACACGCCCGTTCCCACCGCTGCGAACAGCACCAGCACACACACGCCCGAGGCCAGCCAGCGCGGCAAATGTGCGCGCTGCTGCAAAAGCTGCACCGGTTTTTGCGCCAGCAGACTCACCGCCAGTCCGATGCAAAACGGCCACAGCACAGGCAGCGCCAGCGCGCAGAACGCCCACAATCCCAGCGCCGCCAGCAGCACCGGGACAACGCTGCGCAGAATTTTGCGATACTCCATGTTTTGCTGCCTCCTTCGCTTTTTGCGCTTGCTTTTTTTCGGTTTGTAGTGTATAGTGAGCCTAACTGTAGACACTTGCTTTTCAGTCATGGACAAACAAGAGGTACATTCCAATGGAAAAAAATCCGAAATACTATATTGTGGAAGCATCCGCTCTGCCGGAGATCTTCCAGAAAGTTGCCGAGGCCAAGCGGATGCTGGAGACAGGCGAGACTGACAAGGTCAACGTAGCCGCACAGGCTGTCGGCATCAGCCGCAGCGCGTTTTATAAGTACCGCGATGCCATCGCGCCGTTTCAGAATCTGATGGCCGGGCGCATCATCACGTTTCAGCTCATGCTCAAAGATCAGGCGGGCATTTTGTCCGGCATCTTAACTATTTTTGCCAGTTGTGGCGCGAATATACTGACCATCAACCAATCCATCCCCACAGGTGGCCGCGCCATGGTGACGATCTCTGCCGAGACGAGCGAGCTGAGCTGTTCGCTCGAAGCGTTCCGGCAAAAACTGACGGAAAGGGACGGCGTAGTCCAGGCGGACTGCGTCGCAGGATAAGGCTATGCACAGTTTTACGTTCCACCTGCCGACCGAGATCATCTTCGGTGTCGGCAGCACCGACCAGCTGCCGCAGCAGCTGCACCAGCGCGGCATTTCGCGGGTGCTTGTGGTCTACGGCGGCCAAAGCGCGCGCAAAAGCGGGCTGCTTGCGCGGGTGTTCGACCTGCTGCAAACGAACGGTATTGCCTATGAACAGCTTGGCGGCGTGCAGCCGAACCCGCGCGTGGCGCTGTGCCGCGAGGGTGTGCATCTTGCGCGCAGCTTTGACGCGCAGCTGATTTTGGCCGTTGGCGGCGGCAGCGTCATCGATACCTGCAAAGCCATTGCCCATGGCGCGGCCAACCCGGAGACGGATCTGTGGGAGTTCTGGAAGCGCCGCGCGCCGCTTACGCACTCCATGCCCGTGGGCGTGGTGCTGACCATCCCCGCTGCCGGCAGCGAGACGAGCGCGTCTGCCGTACTGACCAACGAGGACTGCGGGGAAAAGCGCGGGCTCAACACCCCGTTCAACCGCCCCGCCTTTGCCATCCTCGACCCCTCGCTTGCCGCCACGCTGCCTGCGCATCAGGTCGCGTGCGGCGTGAGCGATATCCTCATGCACACGCTCGACCGCTACTTTAACCCCGTCACCGACAACGACACAACCGACGAGCTGGCCGAGGCGCTTTTGCGTGTCGTTTTGCAAAACGGCCCGCTGGCCGTACAGGACCCGGCGAACGAACACGCAATGAGCGAGCTGATGTGGTGCGGCAGCCTCTCGCACAACGCCCTGACCGGCCTCGGCGGGCAGAAAGACTTTGCGCCCCACCAGCTCGGCCACGCGCTGAGTGAAAAATACGATGTCTACCACGGCGAGAGTCTGACTGCCATCTGGCCCAGCTGGGCGCGGTACGTGATGGACGCGGACGTGGCGCGCTTTGCACGCTTTGCCCGCAAAGTCTGGGGACTGGCCGTGGAAGATGACCGGGAGGCCGCTCTGGCCGGAATCGCCCGGCAGGAAGCATTTTTCCGCGAGATCGGGATGCCGACGCGGCTGTATGAGCTGCCCTGTGGCAAGCCGGACGCAGCCGCGCTGGAAGATCTGGCGGAGCGGTGCAGCTTTGCCAACACGCGCACAGTCGGCACGTTCCGCGTGTTGGCGCGTGAAAATATGCTGGAAATCTATCAAAAAGCGAACGAAAACCGAGAAAAACGCTGAAATATCGACGAAAATGAAGGAGAAACGTATGAAAAAGCTTGCAATTTTGGGCGCCGGAACAGTTGGCGGCAGCTGCGCGGAGATTTTGCTGCGCGATGCAGACATCCTCGCGCGCAACGCGGGCGAGGCGATCGAGCTGCGCTATGTTGTCGATCTGCGGGAACTGCCGGATGCGCCCTTCCACGATAAGATGGTCAAGGACTTTTCCGTGGTCGAGGCCGACCCGGAGGTATTTCTGGTCATTGAGGCCATCGGCGGCTGCGGTGCGGCGCTGCAATTCGTGCGCCGCGCGCTTGCAGCGGGCAAACACGTGGTCACGTCCAACAAGCAGCTCGTCGCCGAGTACGGTACGGAACTTCTCGCGCTGGCAAAGGAGCATGGCGTGAACTTCCTGTTTGAAGCGTCGGTCGGCGGCGGCATCCCGGTTCTGCACCTGCTGAGCCAGTGCCTGGGCGCGAATGCAATCTATGAGGTGCGCGGCATTCTCAACGGCACGACGAACTTCATCCTTACGCAGATGCTCGAGTTCGGGCAGAGCTACGAGGCGGCGCTGGCCGACGCGCAGGCGCGCGGCTACGCCGAGCAGAATCCCACCGCCGACGTGGAAGGCATCGATGCCGGGCGCAAGATCTGCATTCTGGCCGATATGATGTTTGGCCGCAACGTCGACCCGGCGAACGTGAAGATGACGGGTATTTCGTCCATCACCGCGCTCGACGCGGCTTTTGCCGAGTCGGCGGGGATGAAGCTCAAACTGCTCGGGCGCGCCGTACAGCACGATGACGGGATCTGCGTGTTTGTCTCGCCGCATTTTGTACCCGCGCAGCAGCCGCTTGCGCCGGTCAGCGGCGTACTCAATGCCATCGAGGTGCTGGGCAGCAGCATCGGCAACGCCATGTTCTTTGGCCCCGGCGCGGGCGGGCCGGCCACGGCCAGCGCCGTTCTGGGCGATGTGATCGACATCATCCGCAACCCCGGCCGGACGCAGCCGGTCGACTGGTCGGCGCAGCCGGCGCAGCTGTGCGACCCGGATGCGTTCGAAGCGCCGTTCTTTGTGCGTACCAGTGCGCCGCGCGCGGCGTGTGAACAGGCGCTGGGCGAGATGAAGTGGCTGCCCGATCAGGGTGCGGTACACGGCGGCTTTACGAAAAAGATCAGCCGGAAAGCCCTGCTGGCGGCGGGCATCGCGTTCGATGCGGCGTGGCCGGTTCTGGCGTGAATCCGTTCTGAAACATGACCCCTCTGTCATAGATTTATGACAGGGGGGATTATTTATGAAACGAAGGTGGGCGGCCGGGTGCGCGCTGAGTATCCTGGCCGGTGCGGCGCTGCATTTTCTGTATGCGCTGTGGCCGAACGCACTGACGGCGTGTTTTGCGCCCGTAAACGAGAGCGTGTGGGAACACGGCAAGCTGGTGTTCTGGCCGATGCTGGCCGCAGGCTTTGTGGGCGCGCGCGGCATAGAAGACCGGCGCGCGTATTGGCGCGCTGTGCTGACGGGACTGCTTGCGGCGTGGGGCGCGCTGGTGGGGGCGTATTATACGCTCGCGGCGGGCTTTGGCGTACAGGCGCTGGCCGTGGACATCGGGCTGTATGTGCTGTGCATGGCGGGCGGGTTTGCGCTCGCAGCGCGCCTGCGCAAAAGACGCAGGCCGGAGTGGCTCTGCGGCGTGACGGTCATAGCGGCGGGGGTGTATGGCGCTGCACTGGTGCTGTTTTCGTTCGCGCCGCCGCAGCTGCCGATCTTTCAGCCGCCGGGCTGAAAAAGAATGAAAAAAGCACAAAAAAGCTGTTGACAACCGGGTTTTCTGCCGCTATAATATAGCGGAGAAAACAAAGAAGGAGCGGTAAGCACCGCAACTCACCTCACGCCATCCGGCAAAGAGGTTCATAATTTCCACCGTCTCCGGGCGGCAGTATGGATTTTATGTGCGGGTGCTTTGCGGCATCCGCGCTTTGCATTTGGAGGTGCTTTACAATCGGTAAATTAGAACATCAGATCAACGGGGAGATCCGTGATAAGGAACTTCGCGTGATCGGAGCTGACGGCAGTCAGCTTGGTATTATGGCCTCGTCCGACGCGCTGGCGCTTGCCGAGGAAAAGGGCCTTGACCTTGTCAAGATCGCGCCGAACGCCGTTCCGCCCGTCTGCAAGATCATGGACTACGGCAAATTCCGCTTCGAGCAGCTGAAGAAAGAAAAAGATGCCAAGAAGAACCAGAAGGTCGTCGAGATCAAAGAGATCCGGCTCTCGCCGCGCATCGACACCAATGACTTCAATACCAAGCTCAAAAGCGCAGTCAAGTTCCTGAACGATGGCAACCGGGTTAAAGTCACTGTACGTTTCCGTGGCCGTGAAATGGCGCACACGTCGCTCGGCGAAGAACTGCTTGCAAAGTTCGGCGCTGCGTGCGGCGAGGTCGCCACGATCGCCAAGGACGCCAAGCTCGAGGGACGCAATATGTCCATGTTCCTCAGTCCCAAAAATTCCAAATAAAGTAATCGCAACAACACGGAAGGAGAACCACTATGCCTAAGCTGAAGTCCCATAGCGGCGCAAAGAAAAGATTCAACCTGACCAAGAACGGCAAGGTCAAAAGAGCGCACGCATTCAAGAGCCATATCCTCACCAAGAAGACGACCAAGCGCACCC
>CAYSTN010000085.1:0-7038 GCA_964434135.1 uncultured Oscillospiraceae bacterium | reverse complement strand
ACGTTGGAGCCCTGATTGACATAGCCAACGGCTTCGCTCGTACCCATCGCAAGCCCCATGACCGAGCCTTCGCCAAGGCTCATCGAGCCGGCCAGCGCCGACACGTCACCGTCGTTGGCCACGACAATGGGCACATCGCCCAGTTCTTTGGCGGCGCGGTCATAGATGGTCTTGACTTCTTCGCGGCGCGAACGCGGAACTTTGATGAAGATGGACGAAACCATCGGCGCGTTGCCGATGAACACGCCCGCAGAGGACACACCGATACCGTCCACGTGCGGCATTTTGCTGGCCGCCGTCTTGAATGCGTCGACGATGCCGTCAAACTGGTACTGCGGGTCTTCGCTGGTCTTGGGGTGCCAGACAACTTCCTCGGAGTAGACGGCCTTTCCGTCTACAACGGCAGAAACCTTGCGGTCAGAGCCGCCTGCGTCAAAGCCGATGCGGCAGCCGTTTGTATGGCCGCCGACTTTGCGGGTCTGCTCATGCGCCTGCGGGAAGGACGCTTCGTCGCAGATGATGATCTCAAACGGGCGCTCGTACACGTCCTGCATAAAGCCGACGTCAAACGCGCGCTTGCCACTTTCGGTGTATTCCTGCTGCATCCGCGAAGACAGCGCGTCGTCGCCGCACAGATACACGCGCCAGCCGCCGACGCTCCACAGAAGCATCTTCACAATGCGCTCGGCGTAGCGGTAGTTGGCATCGAGAAAGTCTTCGCCGCGCAGCTTCGTTTCAAACACGGAAACAAGGCCGTTTTCGCGCTCGACGGCCACCTTGAACGGCCTCTCCGCGCCCTTGAGATACTCGCGCTCCCAGACGCCGAACGGAATGAAATCTTTGTCCAGCAGCGGCTGGTTTTTCAGTTCAAATGCAATGCCAAGATAGTGCATGGTGACTCCTCTCAGACTGTAGTTTCCGGCCAGAGCTGCCGGGTATAGACACCTGCGTCGATGAGCGCGCGCAGCGCCTGCTGTACGGCGGGCAGGTCTTCGCGATAGGTCACGCCGTGCCAGACTTCTTCGCACGGCAGTACCCGCACCCGCGCCGTGCCTGCTTGCAGCTGGCGGTTGACAACGGTGGGCAGATAAAATTCGCTTTTTAAGGGGTTGGCGGCAACTTCGTTTGCGAAGAAGTCTGGCAGGCGCGCCCAAAGCTCCTGCACCATCTGCTGCGTGAAGCCCCAGATGTTCATCGAGACGATGGTGTCGCCCGGCAGGTCGACGAAATGCTCGTCATCTTCGGTGTAAGCGGCATCGCTGCCGCGCTGGTAGATCTTTGTGCGTTCGGTCACACCGCGCAGCAGCCCGTCTTCGACTTCGCAGATGCCGCGCGCGACCGAACCGAATTGCGTCACGGTGTTGCGCACCCGGTAGCCGACCATGGCATACTGCTGCGCGTGATTGTTGGTGCTGAGGAAGCGGTAGACGGCCTCAAACGCGGTGCGGCCATAGAAATCATCCGCATTGATGACCGCGAACGGCCCGTGCAGCACGTTGCGGCAACAGGCCACGGCGTGACCCGTGCCCCATGGCTTGACGCGTCCGTCCGGAACGGCGCAGCCGGCCGGGATGTCGGTCAGCTCCTGATAGACGTAGTCGACGTGGAAATACTGCTCGGCGCGGCTGCCGATGCGCGCGCGAAAGAGCGCTTCGTGTTCGCGCTTGATGATGAACACCACGCTGCGAAAACCTGCGCGCCAGGCATCGTAGAGGGAATAGTCAATGATGCTGTGACCTGCTTCATCCATGGGTTCCATCTGTTTCAGGCCGCCAAAGCGGCTGCCCATACCGGCGGCCATGATGACGAGCTGCGGCGCTTGCTGTTGCATACGATTGCCTCCTGTTGTTTGTTGATGGTGTGGAAGCTGTGCGCGTTCGCGCAGAGCCTGCGGCGGTCAGTTCGCGGTCGTGCCGCGCAGAGGATTCTTTGTGGCGGGAGAATCGGCAGAGCCGGGTTCATACCACCGGTTCTGGCCGAAGATCAAAACGGGCGTTCCGTCTTCGATGTTGTTGAAGATCTTTACCATGGCCGCTTCGGGGATGTTGACGCAGCCGTGCGAACCGTTGTTGACGTATTCGTCACCGCCGAAGACCGAGCGCCACGACGCGTCGTGCAGACCGATGCGTTCTTCGATGACGCTGACCCAGTATTTGACGAACACTTCGTAATCCGAGCCGACGAGGGTGCAGTTGGTCTGCTTGTGGTGCGCTTCATACAGCCCCGTCGGGGTCTGGCGCGAGGTGACAAGGCCGGTGACGATGTCGGTGTTGACGATGACGGTGCCGTTTTTGATGAAGGTCAGCTGCTGGTTGTCGAGGTCGATCTCCACATGGGTCTGCGAGATGTCAAACGGCGCACCCCAACGGTAGCAGCGCAGCGTCGCGCGCAGCTGGCACGGCTCCATTGCGATGATGGCTTGCGTGAGCTGTTTGACAATGGATGCCGTGTCGAGCCGGTAGTCGCAGCGGACAAAGGAGATGGGCGTGATGCCCTTGACATAGGAATCAAAGAGGAACGGCACGTCATATGTATTGTACTGCTGCGCCCAGCGTTCGACCAGCGCGGCAAGCGCGTCGGTATCGATGCGCGCGCGCCCGGTGGCATCCGGGATGACGAACGCTTGCAGTTCGTTCGGGGAGAGCGTTTCGCTGCCGGTGTCGAATTGCACTTCGATGGTCAGCTCCCGGCTGGCCGTGCGCCACGCGGAAGCGTCGAGCGAGACTTCGCCGTCCGATACGTGCAGCGGGCTTTTGCGGAAGGACTCCTCAAGCGCGCGCGAGGCGCTCTGGTCGATCGCGCCCATTTCGCTCAGCGCAGCGAGCAGTGTCCCGCTGCCGTCGGCGCGCTGCGTTTGCAGCGCCAGATAGGTCATGAGCGCCAGATCGCCGCGCGTGAACGTGCCGTCAAACAGCGCCGGTGCGTAAAAGCCACAGGCCGTGGCAAAGCTTTCGGTCTGCGCCCAGTCAAAATCCACGCCGTCCTGATAGCCCAGCGCGCGCAGCAAAAACAGCGCATAATCGCGCGCGCTGCACGTCGCGTCGACGCGATACTGCGTCGGGGTCACGCCTTTGACCATGTTGTTGGTATACAGCCAGGCCAGATACGGTGCGCACCAGCCGTTACCGTCTTCAAACGGGTGCGACGTGACACCGGTGGCGTAGTCGCTTTGCGCCTGATCTTCTGCACCGAACAGCCGCACGAGCATAACGGCTGCTTCGCTGCGCCGCGGCGCGCGGTCGAGTTCAAAGCCGGTATCCGTGCCGCGGAAGACGTGGATGGTGGAAAGCTCCTCGGCGCAGCTTTGCGGCGAGACGGCACTGACACCAACACACACAGCGAACGTGAGCAGCAACGCAAGAAAAAGCAGGCGAATGGTTCGTTTCATACGGCGTTCTCCTTTGCAGAGGGGTTCTTTTTTACTTCTATTCTATATTATAACAGAGCCTTGCCCAAACGGCAAGGCTCTTGTGCGCGCGGCGTACAGTCTTTTCGGCGCACACAAAACAGCCGGGCGCATTGCGCCCGGCTGGGGTTCGTTTTGAGTTTAGGCCTGCGTGTCGAAGAACGTCTGCATGATTTCCGGCAGCGTGATCGCGCCAAAGTATTTGCCCAGGTCAAAGGTGCGCAGCTGCGCTTCGATGGCCTCGGGACGGAACTGACAGCCTTGCAGCGCCTGTGTGACGGGCGCAATGGCGTCGGCGGCCATGAAATCGCCGTAGAACTGAAGCGACGCGATGCACCCGTCGGCGATCTCCGCGTAGATTTCCAGCCCGCCGCCCGGCCAGCGGCACTTGTTGGAGAAGTTAAAGCGCGGCGAGCGGCCAAATGTCCACTCCCAGGTGTCGTATTTTTCGGTCTTGAGCGTCTGCACCTGCGCCAGCTCATCGGGGCGCAGAAAATCGACCACCAGCCCGTCTTTGCCAAAGAAGGTTTTGAGATATGCCCAGAACTCCGGCAGGGTCATGTCCTGCTTTAAAAACGAGCGGATGTTGCCGATGTGACTGCGCACGGACTTGCGCCCCTTGGAGCGGTATTTTGCCGGGTCGACGTTGAGCGCGCCGGATACCATGCCGGGGTCGGAGTCGAACAGCAGCGTACCGTGGTGCAAAATGCGCCCCTGGTAGATGCGCTGCGCCGTACCGGAGACTTTGCGCCCTTCAACGAGAATGTCGTTGCGGCCGGATGCTTCGGCTTGCAGGCCAAGCGCGGTGAGTGCCTGTACGACCGGCGCAGTGAACCGCTCGAGTCGCAGGGCGTCTTCGCCCTCGTCGGTGATAAAGGAATAGTTGAGGTTTCCCAGATCGTGGTAGACCGCGCCGCCGCCGGTGGTGCGGCGCACGACATGGATGTGGTGTTCGTCGACAAAGGTGCGGTTGATTTCCGCGGCGGCGTTCTGATTCTGGCCGACAACGATGGTGTTGTCATTTTGCCACAGGAGCAGATAGTCACCCTCTTTGCGGTGCGTCAGGACATATTCCTCAAAGGCGAGGTTGTAGGCGGGGTCGGTCGAGCCGGTTTCAAGATAATAAAGCTGCTGCATAGAGTCTCCTTCTTTGAAAAACGCTTATTCTGCCAGCTGCCACATTAAGGTCGCCAGCAATTCGGTGATGGTTTGCAGGTCTTCCGCCGGGACATATTCGAACCGGCCATGGAAGTTTTCGCCGCCGGTACACAGATTCGGACAGGGCAGACCCTCGTAAGACAGCCGCGCACCGTCCGTGCCGCCGCGAATGGGGACGATATTCGGCGTAATGCCCAGAGTCTGCATGGCCTTTTTGGCGTTTTCGACCAGGAACAGACACGGCTCGATCTTTTCTTTCATGTTGTAATAGCTGTCGCGCAGCGTCAAAACGGCCGTTTGCGCGCCGTAGCGGCGGTCGATCTCGGCACACGCGGCCTGCATGACGGCCTTGCGCGCTTCAAACTTTGCACGGTCGTGGTCGCGGATGATATAGTGCAGCTGCGCCTGTTCGGTCTGCCCCTGCATTCCGGTCAGGTGGAAAAAGCCCTCGTAGCCCTCGGTATAGAAAGGCGTTTCGAGTGCCGGGAGCAGACTGTGCAGCTCCATGGCCACGAGCGACGCGTTGACCATCTGACCCTTGGCCGAGCCGGGATGGATGGATTTGCCGCAGATGGTGATGCTTGCGCTGGCGGCGTTGAAATTCTCATATTCCAGCTCGCCCAGCGCACCGCCGTCGACGGTGTAGGCATAGTCCGCGCCAAAGTGCGCCAGATCGAACCGGTCTGCGCCGCGGCCGATCTCCTCGTCGGGCGTGAAAGCCAGCTTGACGATGCCGTGCGGACGCGGCGAGGTGAGCAGCAGCTCGGCTGCCGATAAGATTTCGGCCACGCCGGCTTTGTCATCCGCGCCCAGAAGCGTCGTGCCATCGGTGACGATGAGGCGCTTGCCGACGGCGTTTTTCAGCTGCGGGTATTCCTCCGGGGACAAGACCAGCCCGAGCGTTTCGTTGAGAACGACCGCGCCGCCGTCGTAGACATCCGTCACGCGGGCGCGGATGTTCTCGCCCGGCGCGTCGGGCGAAGTGTCCATGTGGGCGATAAGCCCGTAGACGGGAAGCGGCTTGTCGCAGTTTGCCGGAATCGTGCCGTAGACGTAGCTGTTTTCGTCCACGTGCGCGTCACGGATGCCAAGTTCCTGCATCTGCCGCACCAGCTCCTGCGCCAGCAAAAGCTGCTGCGGGGTCGACGGGCAGCTGTCGGATGCCTCGTCCGAGGTCGTGGGAAAGGAAACGAGCCGCAGGAAACGTTCGATCACAGTCATGTATGCTTCTCCTTTTGTTTGCTCAGAAATGAAAAGGCTTTTAACAAATAAGGTGCGCGCTGTAGACGCAGCGCGCACCTGTGTCATAATGGCTTACTTCGTCAGTTCAGCGGTGTCCTGCGCGATCATCAGCTCTTCGTTGGTCGGGATGACCCAGACCTTGACCTTGGAGTCGTCGGTGGAGATGATGACTTCTTCGCCGCGCAGCTTGTTCTTTTCCGCGTCGAGCTTGACACCGAGGTATTCCAGACCGTCGCAGATGGACGCGCGCATCGAGCCGGAGTTTTCGCCAACACCGGCGGTGAAGACGATGCAGTCCACGCCGCCCAGCGCAGCCGCGTAAGCACCGATGTACTTGCGCACTTCGTAGGCGAACTTGTCAAGCGCGAGCTGCGCCGCTTCGTTGCCGTTGGCTGCCGCTGCGTCGAGGTCGCGGAAGTCGGAAGATACGCCGTCGGACAGCGCCAGAACGCCGGACTTTTTGTTGAGCATGGTCAGGCAGTCATCTGCGGACATCTCGTACTTGTTCATGATGAACTGCGCCACACAGGTGTCGATGTCGCCCGAACGCGTACCCATCGGCACACCGGCCAACGGGCTAAGACCCATGGACGTATCCTGGCACTTGCCGTCTTTGACTGCGGACAGAGACGAACCGTTGCCCAGGTGGCAGACGATGACGCGGTGCGCGTTTTCCACGCCGCCCATCAGCTCGATGCAGCGCTTCGAGACAAAGCGGTGCGACGTGCCGTGGAAGCCGTAGCGGCGCAGGTGGTCTTCGGTGTAATACTTGGTGGGGATGGCATAGCGGTAAGCCTTGGGGGGCATGGTCATATGGAACGCGGTGTCGAACACGGCAACCTGGGGGGTGTTGGGCATAACAGCCTGGCAGGCACGGATGCCCATCAGGTTGGCGGGGTTATGCAGGGGGCCCAGGGGGATGCACTTCTCGATGGCGGCGATGACCTCGTCATTGATGATGCAGGAGTCGAAGAACTCCATGCCGCCATGGAGGACACGGTGACCAACGGCGTCAATTTCGTCCGTGGACTTGATGACACCGTCCACAGGGTCCACCAGGATATCCAGAACGGCCTGGATGGCCTCAGAGTGGGTGGGCATGGGGATATTCTTCTCCACCTTCTTGTCGCCGACCTTGTGGGTCAGGCGGCCGTCAATGTAGATCCGCTCGCACAGACCCTTGGCGGAAACCTCGCCGGTCTCGGGGTTCATCATCTGATACTTCAGGCTGG
>CAYSTN010000084.1:0-7249 GCA_964434135.1 uncultured Oscillospiraceae bacterium | reverse complement strand
TGGAGAAGCGCTCCGAGCTGTATGTCAAGGGCGACCAGAAGGGCATCGACGAGCTCGAAAAGGAACTGCTTGCGCAGAACGCCGAGCATAAGGACTGGACCTGCTCCGAAGAGATGATGAAGCTCACCAAGGACGGCAGCGCTCTGTATCTGCACTGCCTGCCCGCCGACATTTCCGGCCTGAGCTGCCCCGAGGGCGAAGTGGACAACTCCGTCTTCGACCGCTACCTGGTGCCGCTGTACAAGCAGGCTTCCTACAAGCCCTACATCATCGCCGCCATGATCTTCCTGGCACAGGTCAAAGACCCGGTCAAGACCCTCATGGAGCTGGACGCTTCCGACAACAAGCGTAAGATGTTCTAATCACCTGCCATCCATCACGGCAGAAAGAGGAATCTAACATGGCTAAGAGAATCGTCATCGCTCTGGGCGGCAACGCCCTGGGCAACACCCCGTATGAGCAGCTTGCGCTCGTCACCGAAACGGCCAAGCCCATCGTCGACCTCATCGCCGAGGGCAACGAGGTCATCATCGCCCACGGCAACGGCCCGCAGGTCGGCATGATCAACCTGGGTATGTCCACCGCAGCCGAGGCCGGCGCGATCAAGTCCGATATGCCGTTCCCCGAGTGCGGCGCGATGTCGCAGGGCTACATTGGCTACCACCTGCAAAACGCCATCGGCAACGAGCTTGCCGCGCGCGGCATGGACAAAGATGTCGCGACCGTTGTCACGCAGGTTCTCGTCAGTGAAGATGACCCCGCCTTCCAAAACCCCACCAAGCCCGTCGGCGCGTTCTACGACAAAGAGACTGCCGCGCGCATCGCCGCGGAAAAGGGCTACACCATGGTCGAGGATGCCGGGCGTGGTTATCGTCAGGTCGTTCCGTCCCCGAAGCCCATCGATGTCATGGAAAAGCGAACCGTCAAGGCGCTCGTCGATGCCGGTACGGTCGTCATCACCGTTGGCGGCGGCGGCATTCCGGTCGTTTCGCGCGACGGCAAGCTCTATGGCACACCCGCCGTCATTGACAAGGACTTCGCCTCTGCCAAGCTCGCAGAGCTGCTCGACGCGGATATGCTCATCATCCTGACGGCAGTGGAAAAGGTTGCCATCAACTTCCGCAAGGAAAACGAGCAGTGGCTGTCCGACCTGACCCCGGACGAAGCACGCAAATACATGGCCGAGGGGCAGTTTGCACCCGGCTCCATGCTCCCGAAGGTACAGGCCGCCGTGCAGTTTGCCGAGTCCAAACCCGGCCGCACCGCGCTCATCACCCTGCTGGAGAAAGCGCGCGACGGCATCGAGGGCAAGACCGGCACCGCGATCCACCTGTAATCCGTTATCCGTTTTTGTCTGCCGGGTCTTGACCCGGCAGACTTTTTACAAAAAGCGCCTGCTTTCGCGGAATTGATGCTTGCAAGCGGCGGCAAACTATTGTATAATACCACGTAAATTTTAAAGAAAGTGAGGCCCACGCAATGAGCAACATCTACATTCCGCAAAACTATCGCGCGCCGTTGTCCGTCTATGAGCTGCAACGCGCCATTGAATTTATCAAGAGCAATTTTCAGGTCAACCTGAGCAATGCGCACAATCTGCGCCTCGATTCCGCGCCGTTGTTCGTTGAAGAGGCCTACGGCCTGAATGACAACCTCAACGGCTACGAGCGCCCGGTCAGCTTCGACATTCCCGATGTCGGCGCACAGGCACAGGTCGTGCATTCTCTTGCCAAGTGGAAGCGCCTTGCGCTCAAACGCTACGAGTTCAACCCCGGCAAGGGTCTGTTCACCGACATGAACGCCATTCGCCGCGACGAGACGGTCGACAATCTGCACTCCGTCTATGTCGACCAGTGGGACTGGGAAAAGGTTATCACCCGTGAAGACCGCACCGAAGCCTACCTCAAACGCACCGTGCGCGATATCGTCGCCGCCGTGTGCGAGACGAACGACGCGCTGGGTGTCGCGTTCCCGAGCCTGCATACCAAGCTCACGCGCGACGTGTTCTTCATCACCACCCAGCAGCTCGAAGACCTCTACCCCGACAAAACGCCCAAAGAGCGCGAAAACGAGATCGTGCGCCAGCACCAAACCGTTTTCCTCATGCAGATTGGCGGCAAGCTGCGTTCCGGCAAGCCGCACGACGGCCGCGCGCCGGACTACGATGACTGGACGCTCAACGGCGATATCCTCGTGTGGAATCCCGTGCTGCAATGCGCGTTTGAGATTTCTTCCATGGGTATCCGTGTCGACGAAGCCGCGCTCGACCGGCAGCTGACGCTCTCCGGCTGTGACGACCGCCGCACCCTGCCGTTCCACAAAATGCTCTTAAACGGCGAGCTGCCTTTGACCATGGGCGGCGGCATCGGCCAGAGCCGTTTGTGTATGCTTATGATCGGCGCTTGCCACATCGGTGAGGTGCAGTCGAGCATCTGGGACGCGCAGACCATCGACGCGTGTAAACAAGCCGGCATCCTCCTGCTGTAAGCGCAGCGGGTCAGAATACAAGAAACGTGAAAAGAGGATTATTTTAGAATGGAACAGCTGATCTCTGTCCGCACTTTATTTAAAGAGACGCAGCGCTACGCCGGCCAGAGCGTTCAGGTCGGCGGCTGGGTTCGCAACCTGCGCGCAAGCAAGAACTTTGGCTTCATCAACCTGTCCGACGGTACGTTTTTCTCCACCGTTCAGGTTGTCTACGGTGCGGAACTGGACAACTTCGCCGAGATTTCCAAGCTCAACATCGGCGCTGCGGTCATCGTGACCGGTACGCTCGTCCTCACGCCCGAGGCCAAGCAGCCGTTCGAACTGCAAGCAACGCACATCGCCGTCGAAGGCTCTTCGACTCCGGACTATCCCATCCAGCCCAAGCGCCACTCGATGGAATACCTGCGCACCGTGACCCATCTGCGCCCGCGCACAAACACCTTCCAGGCTGTTTTCCGTGTACGCAGCCTGATCGCCTATGCCATCCATAAGTTCTTCCAGGAGCGCGACTTCGTCTACGTCCATACGCCGCTCATCACCGGCTCTGACTGTGAGGGCGCGGGCGAGATGTTCCAGGTCACCACGCTCGATCTTGCTAACCCGCCGCGTACCGACGACGGCAAGATCGACTACAGCAAGGACTTCTTCGGCAAAGCGACCAACCTGACCGTCTCCGGCCAGCTCAACGGCGAGACTTACGCGCAGGCGTTCCGCAACATCTACACCTTCGGCCCGACCTTCCGCGCCGAAAACTCCAATACCACCCGCCACGCAGCGGAGTTCTGGATGATCGAGCCGGAAATCGCCTTCGCCGACCTGTCCGATGACATGAAGCTCGCCGAGGACATGATTAAGTTCATCATCGCCTACGTTCTCGAACACGCACCCGAGGAGATGGCCTTCTTCAACCAGTTCGTTGACAAGGGACTCATCGACCGCCTGCACCACGTTATGAACGCAGACTTCGGCCACGTCACCTATACCGAGGCCGTCGAGCTGCTTCAGCAGCACAACGACAAGTTCGACTACAAGGTCTTCTGGGGCTGCGACCTGCAAACCGAGCATGAGCGCTACCTGACCGAGCAGATCTTCAAGCGCCCGGTCTTCGTCACCGATTACCCCAAGGAAATCAAGGCGTTCTACATGAAGCTCAACCCCGACGGCAAGACCGTTGCGGCCATGGACTGCCTCGTTCCCGGCATCGGCGAGATCATCGGCGGTAGCCAGCGTGAGGACAACTACGACACGCTCGTGCAGCGGATGCACGAATGTGGCCTGAAAGAAGAGGACTACCAGTTCTATCTTGACCTGCGCAAATACGGCTCGACCCGCCACGCGGGCTTCGGCCTTGGCTTTGAGCGCTGCGTCATGTACCTCACCGGCATCAGCAACATCCGCGACGTTCTGCCGTTCCCGAGAACAGTCGGCAACTGCGAACTGTAAGCCCACGACAAAAAACGACCCCCGGATGCAAAGCATCCGGGGGTTTTGGTGTACGATCTGAACGATATCGCCGTGCCGCGTTTACATATGGAACTGAATCTGGTCCCGGCGGCCAAGCTCTGTCAGCCGCGTCTCGATCGCGCCCGTCGAGCGCCCGTGGCGGCGCGCGATTTCCTCGACGCTCAGCCCTGCGTCATACTCGCGCAGCAGCTGCGTTTCTTCCTCTGCGCGCCAGCTGCGCCCGGCGTTGCTGGCCGGCACGGCGGCGGATTGGGTTTGCAGCGCCTGCAACACGCAGTGCAGCGCGCGGATGATCTGGGGGCGATTGTAAATGCTTTCGTCAGGCAGCGGCGCACCGCTGTCCGGGTCAAGACCGTCGGCCAGCGCGCGCAGCAGCTGCGCAGCCCGGTTGAGTTCCATACGCTCATCCCTTTCAAAACGTCCCCGCCGGGGCGTTTTCTTTTATTATACCCCCAATGTGAGCCGCTGGCAAGAAAAAACACACTGTTTTTTGATAAAAAATGCCCTGTTTTTTCTCATTTTTGCAGCGATTTTGCAGCGTTTTGGAGCATTTTTGACGCGAAAAAACAGGACAATCTTGCGATTTTTCCTCACAGCCGCGTCAGCCGCACCTGCGGCAGCAGCGCCTCGATGGCCGCCCGTTCGGCCGCCTGCGACCCGGAACAGGTGACGTTGGCCGCGCCGGTTGCCATTGCCAGCCGCGCGCTGTCCTCGCGCGAAAGGCCGTTTTGCCGGGCATAGGCCAGCGCCGCGACCACGCTGTCCCCCGCGCCGACGGTGCTGATGACTTCCACGCGCGGGCTTTCACAGCGCAGGATGCAGTCTTCCCAGCAAAGCAGCGCCCCGCCTACGCCCATCGTCACCGCCACGCATTGCACGCCCTGCGCCAGAAGCGCCTGCGCCGCGTCGAGCGTTTCGCGCTCACTGGTCAGCGGCCGCCCCACAATACCGGCCAGCTCGTCCTGATTGGGCTTGATGAGCGCCGGCTTTGCCTGTACGCCCTGCGCCAGAAGCGCTCCCTCGGCGTCCAGGAAGACCGCTGCGCCGCGTGCCTGGCAGGCCAGTATCCAATCCCGGTAAAGCGTCTGCGGCGCACCAGCGGGCGCTCTGCCGGACAGGACGACCAGATCACCGCACCGTAGCCGCGCCGTCAGCTGCTCCAGAAGCGCCTGTAAGACGGCTTCGCCCACCGGCTCACCGGGTTCGTTGATGTCGGTGTTGGTGTGCAGCACGGGGTCGACGACTTTGAGATTGGTGCGCGTTTCCTGTTCGGTGAAGACGTACAGCCCCTCAATCCCCAGTTTTTCCAGCTGATTTGCAATTTTTTGGCCTGTTGTGCCGCCTAAAATCGCCGCCGCAACGCTCGTCTCGCCCAGCTCCCGCAGGACTTTCGATACATTCAGTCCCTTGCCGCCGGGGTCGGTGCGCAGCGCGGTGATGCGGTTGACCGTGTCGAGCCGGAACGACGGCAGCTGCACGGTTTTGTCGAGCGCGGGGTTGAGCGTAACGGTGTAGATCATAAAAACGCCTCCGAAGCTTTTCTTTTAGTGTATCACGCGCGGGCAAAGAAAACAATCCAAAAAGAAAGCACGCAGACAAGTGACCGGCCTGTCTGCGTGTTCTTTCAACAAAATATGGAGAAAAGGAGAAAAATGAAAAAGACGTTTGCTTCTTGCAAGTTTAGAATACCAGTACGGTATTAAAAAACTTAGTGACAAGTTTTTAAATATCTGTGAAATGCGAAAAATTTTTTCATTCCTGCCCAATGATTGACAACGCCCTGCCGCACAGGGTACAATGGTACAGAACAGAGGGAAAAAGAAACGAAAAAGGGAAGAACAAAGGGGGCAATCATGCTATTTTGGCACAGAAAGAAGCAGCGCGCGCAGCCGGAAAACCACACCGCCTGGCTCGAACGATGGCAGTCGCTCGTGCCGCCGGAAAACCGCAATGTACCAGTGACGTTGGACGGCGAGACGATCGTGGCGTTTATTCAGTACCGGCAGTTTGTGGTCATGCTGCAAGACGGGCTTTTGATGGAGCGGGCGTTTTTTGATGTATGTGAATTTTTTCAGCGCGCGGGGTATCACGTTGTCTGGCTGATGCGCTGCGTGCAGGATGTGGAGAATGGATATTTGAAGCTGGTGCGGCAGGACGGGGCGCGCTGCCGGTGGAAATGGCGCAAGCCGACGACGAATTTTGGCCGGTGGACGTCAGATAACTGCACGGTGAGCATCCTCATCCAGCACCGGCAGGTGCCGCCGGAGTACGCCGATCTGCGAAGCTGCGAGGCAGAAGTTTTGCAGCGCGTAACGTGGGCCGAGAGCGACGACGAAGCGCAGATGGTGCCGGGGCGCACGGAGTTTTTGACCGTTGGCAAGCCCGCTACGCCGCAGCAGCTGTTTCGCTGGCTGGACGGCACGACGCTGGCCAATCTGTAAGGCAAGGAGAATCATGCAGACGATCTTACAGCGGCTTGCGGCGCTGCGTGAGGCGCAGTATCAGCAGTTCCAGCAAAAACTCCTGCCGGAGCTTGCGCCCGGGAGCATTCTCGGTGTGCGTACCCCGGCGCTGCGCGCGCTGGCGGCAGAGCTTGCCGCAACGCAACAGGCAGCGGACTTTTTACAGGCGCTGCCGCACACGTATTTTGAGGAAAACCAGCTGCACGCGTTTTTGCTCGAACGGGAGCGGGACTTTGACACGGCGATTTTCCGGGTCGAAACGTTTCTGCCGTATATCGACAACTGGGCTACGTGCGACCAGCTCATCCCGAAGGTTTTTGCAAAAAATCTGCCAAAATTGTGCGGTTCAATTCCAAAATGGCTGAAAAGCGAATGGCCATTCAGCGTGCGCTTCGGCATTGGGCAGCTGCTGCGTTTTTATCTCGATACTGCCTTCGACCCGGCGCATTTTGACTGGGTCGTGGACGCGCAGCGCGAGGCGTATTACGTGCGGATGATGACGGCGTGGTATTTCGCCACGGCGCTATATAAGCAGTATGACGCGGCACTGCCGGTGCTGCTGGAGCGGCGGCTTGCGCCGTGGACGCACAACAAGACCATCCAGAAAGCCGTCGAGAGCCGCCGTATCACGGCGCAGCAGAAGGAATATCTGAGAACGCTGCGCGTCAGGGGATAAAATGCAGTCCGGGATCGCCGGACGAGCGAAGACCCGCCCGGACGATTGTCCGGGCGGGTCTTGTGCAGGCGCGGGGAAGCTGCGCAAAACCCGAAAATCACCGCTGCACCGATTCAGCCATCACCAACAATGGCGGGCGGCGCGTAGTGATGTCCCGCTA
>CAYSTN010000083.1:0-7320 GCA_964434135.1 uncultured Oscillospiraceae bacterium | reverse complement strand
TCCGCCCCTACAAATGCTGCGCGAATTTGGAAGAAGCCCTCTCAGGCGGCTGCGCCGCCAGCTCTCCCAGAGGGAGAGCCAAGGCGAAACCGCAACACAGCCAGAGGGAGAGCCAAGGCGAAACCGCAACACAGCCAGAGGGAGAGCCAAGGGTGCGGTGCAAGCCGGAGAGAGAGCCAAGGGGGGCAGGTGGAAAGAATGCGGCGTGGGTGCATAGAATGGAACAGTGAGAACCGGGGCGGGGGACGCGGACGGTGGAACGTGGAACCGGGCGCTCCAAGCGCGGAGCGGTGGCAACTGAGCCGGCAACGGAAACCGAAGCAACAGTGAGCCGGCTGACCGGGGCGGGGAAAAAATCGAGAAAGGCGGGGTGAGGCGTTTTGAAGCTGCGCGGGTATCTGGCTGCGGCTTCCGAGTGGCTGGGGCTGCCGACGGACATTGCGGCCGGGCTGCCGCACATGGAAGTAAGCGGCTTTCGCGAGTGTGCCATTGACCGGCACACGGGCATTCTGGAGTACAACACCGAGCGCGTCGTGGTGGCGCTCAAGTCCGGGCGCGTAGTCATCAGCGGGTCACAGCTTGTGCTGCGGCTGATGCACCGCGAGCGGCTGTGCGTGACCGGCCGCATTGCCCAGCTGACGTTTTTGGAAGGAGACGGTGCGGATTGTGGCAGATCGTGTGGTTTTTGCTCGGACTGACGCAGCTGTCAGTCGAGGGCGCGCAGCCGGAACAGGTTTTGCAGCGCTATGCGCTGTGGCGCATTGCGTTTCGCGGCTGCGAAAAACCGGAAGACTTTACGCTGCGGCTGTGGGTACTGCGCCGTGATGAGGTGCGCGCACAGCAGCTTGCAGCGGGCTGCGGGTGCAGCTGCCGTGTGCTGGCGCGCGCGGGCTTCGCGCAGGTCTTCGGCGGGCTTCGCAGACGGGCGGTGCTGCTTGTGTTTCTGGCGGCGGCGGTCGCGGCGGGCATCATTGTGCCGAAGTTCGTGTTTTTTTACACGGTCGAGGGAAACGAAACCGTTCCGGCGGCGCAGATCCTGCGTGAGCTGGACGCGCTGGGTGTAGGCTTTGGAACGTATGGGCCGTCGATCAAGCCGCAGACGCTGAAAAACCGGATGCTGCTGCGTATTCCAAAGCTACAGTGGCTGACCGTGCAGCAAAACGGGATGTGTGCGCGCGTGGTCGTGCGGGAGCGGCTGGAAAAAGAACCGGTCTTAGACCGGCGAACGCCGACGAATGTGGTCGCTTCGCGCGCGGGTGTGATCAGTCGCGTACAGGCCGAGGCCGGAAACTGCCTGTGTGAGCCGGGACAGGCCGTGACGGCCGGGCAGCTGCTGGTGTCCGGGTTCACGGACTTTGGCTACAAGCTGCAAGTCGGTGCGGCGCGCGCGGAAGTTTACGCCAAAACGCTGCGCACGGCGGTGTGCGTCGTGCCGCAGGTGCAGCAGCGCAAGAGCGAACCGACTCGCACCCGCACGGCGCTGAGCCTGCTCATCGGGCGGCGGCGCATTGCCCTGTTTGGCGAGGGAGAGACACTGCAACACTGCGATAAAACGGAAAAACGTTGCTTTTTGACCCTGCCGGGCGGTTTTTCTTTGCCGTTGGGGATTGCAATTACGCGAATTTCTGAGTATGATACAATAGAACAAGCTTTGCAGGCCGATGCGGTGCGCCGGCAGCTGACACAGTTCGTACAAGCCGACGCGCAGCGCCGGATGGTCGCCGGGACGATCGACGACTGCCGCGTGCGTGTGCGCGAATACGACGGGTGTGTGCGGCTCACGGCCAGCTTGCAATGTGAAGAAATGATTGCCCGGATACAGCCGGCAAATCTGAAGGAAGCGATACCATGACAGAACGAAGCATCAATGCCGAGCGTGTCGAGCAGCTCATCGACGTATTCGGCTCATTTGACGAGAATATCCGCAAGATCGAGGCGGCCTTCGCCGTCAAGATCACCAACCGCAACAACGAGCTGAAGGTGACGGGTGAGGAAGAAGCCGCCGATATGGGCTGTCGTGCGCTCGAGGCGCTGCTGGCGCTCTCGGCCAAAGGTGAGCAGATCGACGAGCAGAAGGTACACTATCTCATCGAGTTGGTGCGCGGCGGAAAAGAGGAACAGCTGAGCAAGATCGCAAAAGACGTGGTCTGCGTGACGGCCAAGGGTCGGCCAGTCAAGGCCAAGACGCTCGGCCAGCAGAATTATCTCAAGGCCATCGAGAAAAACACCATCACCATTGGCGTTGGCCCTGCCGGTACGGGCAAGACGTATCTGGCCGTGGCAGAGGCCGTGGCGGCGTTTCGCGCAAAGACGGTCAACCGCATCATCCTGACGCGCCCTGCGGTCGAGGCGGGTGAACGGCTGGGTTTTTTGCCGGGTGATCTGCAAAACAAGGTAGACCCGTATCTGCGGCCGCTGTATGACGCGCTGTTCGATATGCTCGGGCCGGAGACGTATGGGAAATATCTCGAACGCGGCAACATCGAGGTCGCGCCGCTGGCGTATATGCGCGGGCGCACGCTGGATGACAGCTTCATCATCCTTGACGAAGCGCAGAACACCACGCGCGAACAGATGAAGATGTTCCTGACGCGGCTGGGCTTTGGGTCGAAGATCGTCATCACCGGCGATATCACGCAGATCGACCTGCCGGGTGACAAGGTCAGCGGCCTGAAAGATGCCATCCGGGTCCTCGATGGGGTCGAGGACATTCAGATCTGCCGGCTCACACCTGCGGACGTGGTGCGCCATGTGCTGGTGCAGCGGATCGTCGCGGCGTATGATAAATATGAGAAAAACCGCCTGCCGCAGACGCAGAGCCGGAAATTCACCAAAAAACCAGACGATAAGAGGAATGGGAAATGAAGCATCGCATTGTCATCCGTTCGGAAGAAAAGGGGCTGCGGGATCTGGCGCTCAAACAGCAGATCGCCCGGTGCATCACCGGCGCGCTGCGCCAGCAGGGCGTATGCACGGCGTGTGAGATCAACGTGCTGGTGACCGACGACGCGGGCATCCGCGCCATCAACCGCGCCAGCCGCAACATCGACCGGGCGACGGATGTGCTGTCGTTTCCGATGTTTGAGCTGACGGCGGGGCAGCTGCCCGCGTCGTGGGACGCGTACAGGGACCCGGAGACGCAGCTGGTGCCGCTGGGCGACATGGCCATCAGTCTGGAGCGCGCAAAGCAGCAGGCGGCAGAGTACGGCCACAGCGCGCAGCGCGAGGTGGGTTATCTGACGATCCATTCGGTGCTGCATCTGCTGGGCTACGATCATGTGGACGAGGGCGCAATGAAGCGGCAGATGCGCGCGGCAGAGGAAGCCATCCTGGCCGAGCTTGCCCTGCCGCGATGATACAGGGGTTGAGCATTCGCTGCGCCGGGCCGGATGACGCGCAGCTTCTGGCGCGTGCGCGCCGGTGCGCGTGGCGCACGACTTACCGGGGCATTTACCCCGATGCGTGGCTGGATGAATATGATCTGGCGGCGCACACCGCGCGTGAGCGTGAGCGGCTGCAACAGCCCAACAGCCGGACGTGGCTGCTGCTTGACGGTGCGCGCTGCGCAGGCTATTACAGCTTCGGCGCGCCGCGCTACGGCGCGTACAAAGACTTTGCACTGTGTTTGAATGCGCTGTATCTGCTGCCGGACTACCGGCGCAGGGGACTGGGACGGGAACTGTTTGCCCGGGTGCGCGCACTTGCGCGCGAAAGCGGGCAGAGCCGGTTTTTTTGCGGGTGCAATCTGCACAATCTGCCCGCGCAGGCGTTTTACCGTGCGATGGGCGGCGTGGTCGGCAGAATCGACGGCGGCCACGAAAACCGCGCAGAAGACCAGATGTATTTTGAATTTGATGCAGGAGATACGATATGAAAACAAAAACCGCGATGATAACCATTGCCGGACGGCCAAACGTCGGCAAATCCACGCTGGCTAACGCCCTTGTCGGCGAAAAGATCGCCATTGTCTCGCACAAGCCGCAGACCACGCGCAACCGCATCTGCGCCATTGTTGAGCGCGGCGAAACGCAGCTGGTGTTCATCGATACGCCGGGCTTCCATCGGCCGCGCACCAAGCTGGGTGACTACATGGTCAATGTGGTCAACCAGTCGGTGGCGGATGTGGACGCGGTCATTTTGCTTGTCGAGCCGATCGCAAACGTCGGGCCGCAGGAGCAGGAACTCATCGAAAAGATCAAGCAGGCCGGTGTGCCGGCAATTCTGGTCATCAACAAGATCGACACCGTGGAAAAGGAAAACCTGCTGCCGGTCATTGCGGCGTACAAAGATCTGCTGGAGTTTTGCGCGGTGATCCCCATCAGCGCGAAATGGCACGACGGGCTCGACAGTCTGATGCAGGTGTGCGAGGGCTTCGCAAACGAAGGGCCGTTCCTGTTCCCGGCGGGCAGCGCGACCGATATGCCCGAAAAGCAGGTCATGGCGGAGATCATCCGCGAGAAGCTGCTGTGGAATCTGGAAAAGGAAATCCCGCACGGCACGGCGGTCGAGATCACGAAATTCTCCGAGCGCGACGACGGTATCATCGACCTTGACGCGACGATCTACTGCGAAAAGGCCAGCCACAAGGGCATCATCATCGGCAAAAACGGCCAGATGCTCAAAAAGATCAGCACCGACGCGCGCAAGGACTGCGAACGGTTCATGGGCACGAAAGTCTTTTTGCAGACGTGGGTGCGCGTGAAAGAAAACTGGCGCGACAGCGACTATCTCATCTCGAACTTCGGCTATCACGGTGACTGAGCTTTCCAGCATAGCGCGCGCGGCGGCTGCGCATCCTAAAAGCAAAGGAGGCGCAGCGGATGCGAGCAGAGTTTTTGTGGGAGATCTTCACCCAGACCGGCGCGCCGGAAGCGTATTTGCTGTACAAAGACGCCAAGCGCGCACAGACGGCCGGAAGGGAAGCGGCTTATGTATCTGACGACGCGGGGGCTGGTCCTCCGGACAAGCGAATATAAGGAAACGGACAGCATTTTGACCATCCTGACGGCAGACCATGGCTTAATCAGCGTCAAGGCGCGCGGCGTGCGCTCAAACCGCAGCAAGCTCAAAGGTGCGTGTCAGCTTTTGACTTACGCGGAGTTTACCATCGGCGAGCCGCACGGCTTTCGCGCCATCACCGAGGCAACGGCCATCGAGATGTTCACGCAGCTGCGCGGGGATATTGTGCTTTTGGCGCTGGGGAGCTATTTTGCGCAGCTGGCCGAGGTCTTATCCCAGGAGGATGCCGTCAGCCCGGCGCTGCTGCCGCTCATTTTAAATGCGCTGTATGCGCTGTGCAAGCTGAAACGGCCGCCGCAGCTGGTCAAGGCGGCGACAGAGCTGCGGCTGGCGGCCATCGCGGGCTATGAGCCGGAGCTGAGCGGGTGCTGCGTGTGCGGTGCGGCAGAGCCTGACCGGTTCTGCATCCAGGACGGGACGCTTGAATGCGCGGCGTGTCACGCTTCGGACGGGGTGCGGATGCCGCTGTCCGCGCCGTCGCTGGCGGCGCTGCGCTACATCCTGACGTGCCCGGAAAAGAAGCTGTTTTCCTTCTCGCTGACCGGGGCGGCAGAAAAGGAACTGTGCGACGCGGCGGAGAGCTATCTGCTCACGCAGCTTGAGCGCAGCTTCTATACGCTGGATTTTTACAAATCACTTTGTATCTGACAGGGTAAGACATATGAACGAACAATTTGAAAAAGCATTACAAAAGCTGGAACTGGACAAAGTGCTGGCGCTGCTGGCCGAACAGGCCAGCTCCGAGGCGGCAAAGCAGCGCTGCATGGCGCTGCGGCCAAGCGCGGATGCGGATGAGGTGCGGCAGCTGCTGCGCGAGACGAGCGATGCCTGCCGCTGCATCACCATCAAAGGCTCACCGTCGTTCGGCGGGCTGCACGACCCGGGCGCATCACTCGAACGCGCCGAGCGCGGCGGCTGTCTGAGTCCGGAAGAACTGCTGCGCATTGCGGCGGTCTTAAAATCGGCGCGCCAGCTGCGCGCGTATGCCGAGGGCGAAGGGCGTGTGGAGCAGGAACCGTCGGTGCTGGAGGCCTATTTTCAGCAGCTGACGGCCAACAAATATCTCGAAGAGCGAATCTTTACGTCCATCTTGTCCAAAGACGAGATCGCCGACGCGGCCAGCGCGGAGCTTGCTTCGCTGCGGCGCAAAATTCGCCAGCAGAGCGCGAAGATCCGCGAATCGCTGCAAAAGATCATCACTTCGCCGTCGTATGCGAAAATTCTGCAAGAACCCATCGTGACCATTCGCGCCGACCGCTTCGTCGTGCCGGTCAAGGCCGAGTGCAAAGGGCAGCTGCCGGGGCTGGTTCACGATGTATCCTCGTCGGGCAGCACGTATTTCATTGAGCCGATGTCGGCAGTCAACGGCAACAACGAGCTGCGCGAGCTGTTTCTGGCCGAGCGCAAGGAGATCGAGCGCATTTTAGCCGAGCTTTCGGCAGAGGCTGCCGGACACCGCGAACAGATCGGGCTGGACTATGAAATCCTGGTGCAGCTCGAGTGCATTTTCGCGCGCGCGCGGCTCTCGTTCGCAATGCGCGCGATCAGCCCGGAAGTGCGCACCGATGGCAAGCTGGAACTCAACCGGGCGCGGCATCCGCTCATTGCGGGCAAGACGGTCGTGCCCATCTCGGTGCGTCTGGGCAGCGATTTTGACACGCTCATCATCACAGGGCCGAACACGGGCGGCAAGACCGTGACGCTCAAGACCATCGGCCTTTTGACGCTGATGGCGCAGTGCGGCCTGCACATTCCGGCGGACGACGGCAGCTGCGTCAACATCTATGAGCAGGTGTTCGCCGATATCGGCGATGAGCAGTCCATCGAGCAGTCACTTTCCACGTTCTCGTCGCATACAAAGAATATCGTACAGATCCTTTCGGTCTGTGGGCCGGGAAGCCTGGTTCTGTTTGACGAGCTTTGCGCGGGCACAGACCCGGCAGAGGGCGCGGCGCTGGCCATCTCGATCATCGAGCATTGCCGCAAGTGCGGCGCGGGTGTGGCTGCGACGACGCACTATGCCGAGCTGAAGCTCTATGCCATGCGCACCCCCGGGGTCATCAACGCCTCGTGTGAGTTCAGCGTCGAGACATTGCAGCCGACCTACCGGCTTCTGATCGGTGTGCCGGGCAAGTCGAACGCATTTGCCATCTCGCGGCGGCTGGGACTGAGCGAGGGCATTTTGGAGCAGGCGCGCAGTCTGGTCAGCCAGAACGACGTGAGCTTTGAAGAAGTCCTCAACCAGCTCGAACAGCAGCGCCAGCAGATGATCCAGCAGCTTGGCGATGGCGTAAAGCACAT
>CAYSTN010000082.1:0-7482 GCA_964434135.1 uncultured Oscillospiraceae bacterium | reverse complement strand
GGACAGAGTCGTCCGCCCCTACGAATGCAAAGCAAATTGGTAGGTGCGCAGCAAAAAATGTGGGAGCAGAAAGCCCTCTCAGGCGGTTGCGCCGCCAGCTCTGGCAGAGGGAGAGCCAAGGGGGTGTGGTGCGGATGGGAGAGCCAAGGGGGGCGGTGCGGTGATGAGCGCAGAGCCGAGGTGGGGGTGCGAAGAAAGCACGAAAGGGTAAAAATAAAACTCCCGGGGGCGGTACATCATGCCGCGGCCGGGAGTTTTCAGTTTTACAGAACTTTACTGAGGAAATCCTGCAAGCGCGGGTTTTGCGGATGTTCAAAGATATCCGACGGTGAACCCTGCTCGAGCAGTTTGCCTTCGTCCATGAACAAAACCCGGTTGCCGACCTCATGGGCAAAGCCCATCTCATGCGTGACGACGACCATCGTCATGCCCTCTTTGGCCAGCTCTTTCATGACCTCGAGAACCTCGCCGACCATCTCCGGGTCGAGCGCCGAAGTCGGCTCGTCAAAGAGCATGACCTCCGGCTCCATCATCAGCGCGCGCACGATGGCCACACGCTGCTTCTGGCCGCCGGAAAGCTGGATGGGATATGCGTCACCGCGATCGCCAAGTCCGACACGCGTCAAAAGCGCCAGCGCCTTTTTCTCCGCTTCGGCTTTCGGCATATGCTTGACCTGGATCGGCGCAAGCGTCATGTTTTCCAGAATGGTCATATGCGGGAACAGGTTGAAGTGCTGGAAGACCATGCCCATCTTCTGCCGGTGCTTGTCCAGATCGAGCTTGACCCATTTCTGTTTGCCGTTCTTGCCGACGGGCTGGAGAACTTTTTTCTTGGTGATGTCCACGCCGTCGAAGTAGATCTCGCCGCCGGTCGGCACTTCCAGCAGGTTCAGTGAGCGCAGAAACGTGGATTTGCCCGAGCCGGACGGGCCGATGACGACCATAACGTCGCCGCGGTTGATGTCGATACTGACATCGTCGAGCGCCTTTATCTCGCCCTTGTTGAAGTATTTCTTTAAATGTTTGACCGAGATCAAGCTGTTTTCCATGGCTGCTCGCTCCTTTCTCACGCCTTGGGCTGCTTCGCCGTGTGCTTGGTTTTGACGACGGCGTTGCGGTTGGACCCGGCGCTCATTTTCTTTTCAAAGTGCGCAATGACCTTGCTGGTCGGGTAGGTCAGGCAGAAGTACAAAGCCGTTGCGATGACCAGCGCTTCGGTAATGCGGTAGGTCGCGCCCTTGACGGAGTTGACCGCGGACATGATATCCTGCACACCAATGGTGAAGCAGATGGCCGACTCTTTGATGATGGTGACAAATTCGTTCGCGATGGCAGGCAGGATATTGCGGATGGCCTGCGGCAGGATGATAAAGCGCATCGTTTGCAGGCTCGACAGACCCAAAGAGCGCGAAGCCTCAGACTGGCCGCCGTCGATGGACTGGATGCCGGAGCGGATGATCTCGGACAGATACGCGCCGGAGTTGAGCGCGAGCGCGACCACGCCGGGGAAGAAGCGCTCGAAGCGGATGAAGCCGAAGAGCATAAAGCCCGGCAGCACTTTCACGCCGTTGAATACGCCGTAGTAGACCAGCATGATCTGCACGACCATTGGCGTGGCGCGGAACAGCTCAACATAGACCGAGGAGAGAAAACGCAGGGGATTGAAGCGGCTGAGCTTCGCAAGGAAGCCCTCGCTGCGCTCGTGGCCGCTACGATCCAGCGCAAGCGCGCGGAACGGGCGGAAGTCGGACATCCGCATTCCGGTGATGAGCAGGGCGAGAATAAAGCCGAATATGACCGTCATAAACGACAGGCAGACGGTACAGACCACACCCTGTAAAAACAGCTTCCAATAGGCCAGCGCCTTTGCAAAGCCGGCAGCAGTAAACATAGCAGTTCCTCCGGTAGACTAGAATACGCGCAAGAGCCTCTCCTCGTGGGAGAGGCCATGCGTGGATGAAAGTGGGATCGAAAAGAGAGGGGATGGAAGGCTCAACCGGCAACCTGGCCGTTTTCGTCGAGCAGACCTTCGTAAACATTGCCGGTGGACAGCTCGTTGGCTTCGGCGACGAACTTATCCATGGAGCCGTCAGCGATGGCAGCGGCGATGGCTTCGTTGACACCCTTCATCAGAGCATCGTTGCCCTTGATGACGCCGATGGCAGAACCGGCCACGTCGTAAGGAACGTCACAGACGATCTCGAGGTCGGGATAGCTCTGTGCGTAGTTGACGGCAACCGCAGTTTCAATGAACGCGCCGTCGAGCTTGTCGTTGAGCAGCTCCGCGATGATATCGGTCACCTTGGTCAGGGCGATGATATTCGCGTCGGGGGTGTTTTCGTTGGCGAGGTCAAGCTGGATGGAGCCGTTCTGCGCGCCGATGGAATACTCAGCTTTGTTGGCAGAAGCCAGATCGGTGAACTGACCGGCCTTGTCCTTGACGGTCACGAAGCTCTGGCCGCCTTCGTAGTAGATGTCGGAGAAGTCCATCGCGTCCATACGCGTCGGGTCCGGAGACAGACCGGCCATGCCGAGGTCAACGCTGCCGGCAGCCAGTTCGTTGAGAACGCCGTCAAAGTCCATCGGGATGATGTCAAGCTCGAGGCCGAGGTAATCGGCGACGTAACCGGCCAGCGCAACGTCGAAACCGGCCAGCTGCGGGTTGCCGTCTTCGTCGAGTGCGTAGAACTCATACGGTGCGAAGTCCGGGCTGGTGGCGACGGTCAGCTTGCCGCTGACAACGGTGGTGACGGCGGGAGCGGCTTCTTCGGCGGGAGCGGCCGTTTCGGCGGCGGGCGCGTCGGTGGTGGTCTTCGAGGCACAGGCGACAAGGCTCAGTACCATGATGGCTGCAAGCAGCAGAGCGATCAACTTTTTCATGTTTTCTTCCTCCTGATTTTGTGTTGTGGGTGGGTTGGTTTGTATGTTCATAATTATACACATAAGTTGCATAATGTCAAGCAAAAAATGAATAAAAATCCGCACAAGGATGCACTATATTTTACGGTGCAGCCCGGTCAAATTGCACAAAAACACGGGATGGCACTGTGTTTTGCGCGATTCTTGCCGAAAAATCACGCTGCAAAGGCAAAAAATATGAATGCATATATTCGTTTTGTATGCAGCTATATCAAGAACCGGACTTGACATTTTCCGCGTGTGCGGATATGATGAAGACAATTCAATACCACCATGCGTTTATGCGCCCTCAAAAGCGCCGGTGCTGCTGCACCGAGGGAATCGGATGAGAAGTCCGGGCTAACCCAGTAACCGTAATGCAGACGAACCGACCAAAGCCACTGCCACACGGCGGGAAGGGGTCTTAGTAGGATGATGCAGAGCCGGGAGACCTGTTTACGCGTGAGACTTTCATTTAATATTGTAGGATGAAGGGAGCTTCTGGGACTGAGCGTATGTGTTGATCGGTATTCTTTGCGGATACAGGCAGATCGCAGGCTCTTCCCGGCTGGGAGGAGCCTTTTTTGTATTGGGAACAACAAAGGAGAAACGTATCATGAAAAAAACCACCAAACTGCTGGCGCTCGTTCTGGCGCTGGCCATGCTGCTGAGCCTGTTCACCGCCTGTGCGGCCAAGCAGGAAACACCCGCAGCCGAACAACCCCCCGCACAGACCGAGCCGCAGCCCGAGGCAGAAGCGCCGGCCGAAGAAACACCCGCTGAAGAACCCGCTGAAGAAGCACCGGCAGCCGAGGAAGAAGCATCCACGGCCATCACCCTGACCGACATGACCGGCCGCGAGATCACGCTGGACGAGCCTGCAACGCGCATCGTTGCGCTCACGCCGTCCGACTGCGAAATTCTCTACGCGCTGGGCGCGGGCGAGCTGCTCGTCGGCCGCGGCACATATTGTGACTATCCTGCCGAGGTCACCGAAGTCACCGTTGTCGAGTCCGGCAGCGACACCAACATCGAGCAGATCGTCGCGCTTGAACCGCAGGTGCTGCTCATGAGTACCATGTCGCAGACCGAGGAGCAGGTGCAGCAGCTGGAAGCTGCCGGTGTTCATGTCGTTGTCAGCGACGCGCAGGATATCGCCGGTGTCTACACGGCCATTGAGATGATCGGTACGCTCGTCGGCAAGCAGGCCGAGGCCGAGGCGCTGTGTGCATCCATGCAGGCTACGTTCGACACCCTTGCCGAGACTGCCACCGGCGACGGCAGCGAGACGGTCTACTTTGAAGTCTCTCCGCTGGAGTACGGCCTGTGGGCTGCCGGTACGGGCACGTTCATGGACGAGATCGCCAACCTCATCGGCCTGACGAACTGCTTCGCGGATGTCGCGGGCTGGTCTGCCGTCTCTGAGGAACAGGTTCTCGAGCGCAACCCGGATTACATTGTGACCATCTCCATGTACTTCGGCGAAGGCCCCACGCCGGAAGAAGAAATTCTTGGCCGCACGGGCTGGGAGAATGTCACCGCCGTCAAGAACGGCAAGATCCTCAACCTGCAAAACAACGAGCTGTCGCGTCCGGCACCGAGACTGGCTGAGGGCGCACAGGCGCTGTATGACTTCGTCTACGGCGAATAAACAAACCATTTCAGGAGGAAACCGATGCACCGCGACCACGAACACTTCCGGCTTTGGGAATATCTGCTCTTCGGCCTCGTGACGCTGGCCGTGGTGTGTCTGTGCGTCTGCATCGGCAGTGTGCGCATTCCGCTGGGCGATACGCTCTCGTATTTTTCCGCGCGCCTGACCGGTGCAGCGACGCCCGAAGGGCTGGTGTCTTCCATCATGCCCATCCGTATGCCGCGCGTTTTGTGCGTGGCGCTGACGGGCGCGGCGCTGTCTCTGGCGGGTGCGGCGATGCAGGGGCTTTTGAAAAACCCGCTGGCCGACGGCTCGACGCTGGGCGTTTCGTCCGGCGCGTCGCTGGGCGCGGTGTGCGCCATTGCCTTTGGCATTACGCTGCCCGGCTTTGCCTTCGCCGGAACGATGGTCATGGCGATCCTGTTCGCGTTCGGCTCTTTGCTGATTATTCTCGGGCTTTCGTATAAGCTCGACCGTTCGCTTTCGACCAATACCATCATTCTCATCGGCGTGATCTTCTCCATGTTCGTCTCCAGCGTGATGAGCATCGTCATCACCTTTGCTGCGGACAAGGTGCAGAAGATCACCTTCTGGACGATGGGCTCACTCAGCGGCAGCACGTACCAGAATGCGGCCATACTTGGCGGCGCACTGGTCGTGTGCGGCGGCGTGATCGTGCTGCACGCACAGATCCTCAACGCCTTTGCCGTCGGCGAGGACAATGCCCGCCAGATCGGCGTGGATGTCAAGCGCGCAAAGCTCGTGCTGCTCATTACCGTTTCGGTGCTGATCGGTGTGTGCGTCTCCATCGGCGGGACGATCAGCTTTGTCGGTCTGGTCACGCCGCATATGACGCGGATGCTGGTCGGGCCGAATCACAAACGGCTGCTGCCGGCTTCGATGTTTGGCGGAGCGGTATTTTTGATGCTGGCCGATCTTGTCGCGCGCATTCTGCTCAACCCGCTGGAGCTTCCCATCGGCGTGGTGACCAGCTTTGTCGGCGCGATTGTATTCGTCATCATCTTCTACCAGTCCAGAAAGGAGCGCTGACTATGCCGATGCTGGAACTTGAGAACCTTACGGTGCAGTTTGGCGCAAAGAAGATCGTCGACTCGTTATCGTTTCAGGTCGAACAGGGGCAGTGGTTGATGATCGTCGGGCCGAACGGCGCGGGCAAATCCACTGTCCTGAGCGCCATCACCCAGGGCGTGCCGTATACCGGCAGCGTCCGCTTTCGCGGGCAGAACGTCGCGCAGATGAAGCCCGCGCAGCGCGCGCGCGCCATCGGTGTGCTGACGCAGAACCACTTTGTCGGCTACAGCTTCACGGTTGAAGAAGTCGTCCGGCTTGGCCGCTTTGCCTATTCCGGCGGCCTGTTTGGCAGCGGCGCAAGCGAAGACCGCGACATGGTCGAGCGGGCACTTTCCATCACCGGAATGCAGGACAAGCGGCGGCAGTCGGTGCTGACGCTCTCCGGCGGCGAGTTGCAGCGAACCTTTCTTGCGCAGGCACTTGCGCAAGACCCGCAGCTGTTGCTGCTCGACGAGCCGACCAATCACCTCGATCTGATCTACCAGAAACAGATTTTTGCCCTGATCGCAGACTGGCTGCGCGAGCCGGGACGCGCCGTTGTGAGTGTGGTACACGACCTTTCACTCGCGCGCGCGTTCGGCACGGACGCGCTGCTGCTGCACCACGGCGCACAGGTCGCCCACGGCAGCGCCGGACAGGCGCTGTGCGCGCAGAACCTCAACGCGGTCTACGGCATGGATGTCGGCGCATGGCTGCGCGGACTGTATGCCCAGTGGCAGGAAGCATGACCCATACCATATAAAGAAAGAATCAGGAACCGCTGCCTCTGGCAGCGGTTCCTGACGTTCCCGCCGATTCTCTCCGCACCCCTTGGCTCTCCCTCTGCCAGAGCTGGCGGCTTCGCCTGAATCGGTGCGGTGGTGATTTGCGGAGTTTGCGCGGCAAAGCCGCGCCGGGTCGATGTGGGCATCGACCCCTACGTGTGCAAAGCAGGTTGGAGAGTATGTAACAAAGCAGCAAGTGCTGTGGGAAATAGAAGATTTCCGGGCGGGCAGAGCCGTCCGCCCCTACAGGGGCGTGGTTTCACCCCGGCCGCATACGCCTCTGCGTCCCGGCATATACTCCACTAGCATACACAGCCTGGAGGTGCCCGTATGACACAGGACTTACTCACCAGAGCCAGGGAGCTGGCTGTGTACATCATCGACACCCGCGCCACCATCCGGCAGACGGCAGCGCACTTCGGCTTATCGAAATCCACCGTTCACAAAGATCTGGCCGAGCGCTTGCCGCTGTGCAGCGCAGCACTGCACAGCGCGGTGCGAGAAATTTTGGAACAGAACAAGGCAGAACGCCATATTCGCGGCGGCCTGGCGACCAGAAAAAAGTATAAAGGATATTAAAAAATACCGGTTTTTTCGGGTATTCTCCTGCTTTTGGAGAGTATCCGAAATTTTTGTGCAAAGATGCTAAAAATTTATGAGTTTCAGCAAATAATTTTTAGAAATGGGTTGATTCTTTGTGAGGAAAGGTATATACTTAAAATCAGGAAACAACTGCAAACAACAAAACCACAACATAATCAGGAGGCAAAGTATCATGAAATACGGTCGTACCTTCAACTTCTCCGCAGGCCCGGCGATGATGCCGGAATCCGTACTCGAAGAGATCCGCGACGAAATGCTCAACTACCGTGGCAGCGGTATGTGCGTCATGGAAATGTCGCATCGCTCCCCGGTGTACCAGCAGATCATCGATGAGGCTGAGCAGGATCTGCGCGACCTGATGGGCATTCCCGACAACTATAAAGTCCTGTTCATTCAGGGCGGCGCAACCTTGCAGTTCTCCATGATCCCGATGAATCTGATGAAGAACGGCAAGGCGGTGTACGTCGAGAC
>CAYSTN010000081.1:0-7656 GCA_964434135.1 uncultured Oscillospiraceae bacterium | reverse complement strand
GTATAGCGTTGTAGGGGCGGACGACTCTGTCCGCCCGAATCCTTCCATTTCCCACTGCACCTAACACGCCGACCGCCCCTTGGCTCTCCCTCTGCCAGAGCTGGCGGCAAAGCCGCCTGAGAGGGCTGGAGCAGGGGAGCCGTTCTCACCTTACTCCTATTTTACCACTTTTCTCCCTCTGCCGACTCCGTTTGCCCCTGTCCTGCCGGCAGCTCGCTCTGCGCGCAAACCTTCGTGATATGCTCGATGAGACTGCCGCCCTCGTTGTCCAGAGAACCGGTATACTCCACGGTTCCGATCTTGCACCCTTCACCCAGCCGGACATAGCGCCCGCGCACCATCCGCGCCTCGACGTATTCCAGTTCGATGACATCGGCCTCGATCGTGTCGACCACGGCGCGCGACTGCCGCCGGAACAGCGTAAACGTGCAGTTGTCGGAAAAGACGATGTGCCCGCCACCGATGGCATTGATATGCACGTGGCGGCTGGGGTAGATGTTGACTTCTTCCGCATTCAAAAGCCCGCCGATCGTCACTGCACCGGTCGTGCGTACCGACTCGGCTTCCACGTCACCGCTGACTTTGAGCGCCCCGCTTGCGGTGAGCTTCTGGCAGTGCAGCTGTTCGGCGCTCAGCGTGCCGGAAGCGCTGACCTGTTCGCCGGTGAGCTTGCCTTTGATCTTCGTACTGCCGGAACTGCGCAGTGTGCTGCAAACGCACGTGCCGCCGCACACAAACGACCCGGAGCTGTGCAGCTGCCCGCATACAAGGTCCTGTGCGATGTCAACCGCACCCGACACGTGGACTTCGCCCGCGCAATCGACACGCCCGGAAAGGTGCGCCGCCCCGGAGCAGCGCAGCGTCTGACAGAGCAGATCACCTGCGATTTGACCTGCACCGCTGATCGTGACTTTTTTGTATGTTCCACCCGGCATCTTGCTGCTGCCGGAAATGCTCAGATCGAGTTGTTCGTTCATATCGTTGTCTCCTTTAAGTAGGTCAAAATATTTTCCTGTCTGCCGCCTTCTTCCAGATACAGCGCCTGAATCTCTGCAACGGCGTATTCCTTTTTTCCGTGCGTCGTCTGTATGATGAGCTTTCTCGTCGGCACAGCCGCCTGCTGTTTTTCTTTCAGCGACGCGGCCAGCGCCTCAAGCGAGGAATGCTCCTTGGTGTTTAAAATCAGCTCCACGCGCGGGCAAATGAGCGCGCGGCGAAAAAAAGTCTCCTGTCCGGTCGGCGTGGCTCTGCGCAAAAACCAGCTTTCCGGGATCAGCCCCATCCGCTTCCAGCGGTACAGCGCTCCATACGAGATCGTATACCGCTCCAGCAGCTCCTTTTTGGAGATGAGTTCTTCGTCCATGCAATGCCTCCTTTTTGCGCAACACTGTTACGGCGCTATACTAGCATAACATTGTTACGCTGTCAACCCTTTTTTTCGTGCGAATCGCATGAAATTTTTCTGCGGGAGCAACGTCGTTTTTCGCAGGATTTTCTTGCTATTTTGGATGCAGCGCGCTATAATTTGTCTATCTGCCGCAGTCGGTGTGTGAATGACGCGGCTGGATTTGCGATCAAATTTGAAAGGATGAAAAAAATGTCTCTGTCCTCCTCAGCACCCTGGCTGAACTATTACGGCAACGTGCCGCAGCATTTGTCCTACCCGCAGAAGACCATCTACCAGATGGTGCAGTCTGCCGCAGAAAAGTTCCCCAAGTTCTACGCCTATGAATTTATGGGTAAGAAGACCACCTACGCGCAGTTCATGCAGAAGATCGATGCCTGTGCGCAGGCCTTCCTCGCCATGGGCATTGGCAAGGGTGACCGCGTCACGATCTGTATGCCCAACTGCCCGCAGGCGCTCCATGCGTTCTACGCGCTCAACCGCATCGGTGCGGTCAGCAACATGATCCATCCGCTTTCCGCTGCGGGCGAGATCAAGTTCTACCTCAACTTCTCCAAGTCCAAGTGTATTCTCACACTTGACCAGTTCTACACCAAGATCGCCCCGGTCATGCCCGAGTTGGACGATCCGTCGTGCAAGCTGCTCGTTGCCAAGATCGAAGACGAGCTGTTCCCGCATCTGGCTGTCGGCTACGCGCTCACCTCTGCGCGCAAATATCCAAAGCCCCCCAAAGACGGCAATTACATCTGGTGGTCTGAATTTCTGCGCGTCGGACGCAAGCGTGCGCTGCCCCTGCCGACCAGCTACGGCCGGGCAGAAGAGGGCGCGTCCATCCTCTATTCCGGCGGCACGACCGGCACGACCAAGGGCATTTTGCTCTCCAACATGAACTTCAACGCCCTTGGCCTGCAAACCATCGCCGCTTCCGGCTTTGCGCCCATCGACGGCATGAAGATGCTCTCCGTCATGCCCGTGTTCCACGGCTTTGGCCTTGGCATCGGCATTCATACCGCGCTCATTGGCGGCGCCTGCTGCATCCTCGTGCCGCGCTTCAATGTCGATACCTACGCCGACCTGCTCATCAAGAAGCAGCCCAACATCATCCCCGGTGTTCCGACTCTGTTCGAGGCGCTGCTGCGCGCGAAGAAGCTCGAAAATGCCGACCTCAGCTGCCTCAAGGGTATGTTCTCCGGTGGTGACAGTATGTCCATCGAGCTGAAAAAGAAGGTCGACGATTTTCTCAAGGCGCACAATGCCACCGTGCAGGTGCGCCAGGGCTACGGCCTGACCGAGTGCGTGACAGCTTCCTGCCTGACGCCCAAGGATTACAATCGTGCCGGTTCGATCGGCGTTCCGTTCCCGGATACATATTATAAGATCGTCAAGGTCGGCACGACACAGGAACTCGACGCGAACATCGAAGGCGAGATCTGCATCTCCGGCCCGTCGGTCATGCTCGAATACGTCGACAACCCCGAGGAGACTGCAAACACCCTGCGCCGCCACGACGACGGCCGCATCTGGATGCACACCGGTGATTTGGGCAAGATGGACGAAGACGGCTTTGTCTATTTCTCGCAGCGCATCAAGCGCATGATCATCACCTCTGGCTATAACGTCTATCCCGGCCAGCTGGAAAACGTCATCGATGGCCATGAAAAGGTTCTGCTTTCGTGTGTCATCGGCGTCAAAGACCCATACAAGATGCAGAAGGTCAAGGCCTTCGTTGTCCTGCGCCCGGGCTATACCCCGTCCGACGAGATCAAGCAGGAGATCCTCGCTTACTGCAAGGAGCATATTGCCAAATATGCCATGCCGTATGACATCGAGTTCCGCGCCGAGCTTCCGAAGACGCTGGTCGGTAAAGTGGCCTACCGTGTACTCGAGGAAGAAGAAGCCGAGCGCCAGGCTGCGGAAGATGCCAGAAATTCCTGAGCCAACGCATCACATTTCCGATTTTCCGCCGAGGGTCGCACAGCGACCCTCGGCACACATCTTCAAGAGGGACTGCCTATGAAAAAACAAGACCGTATCTGGGAGCTGGACGCGCTGCGCGGACTGTGCATTTTGTGCGTGATTCTGATTCATTTTCTATTCGATCTGAACTACTTTTTGGGTCTGAATCTTGCACTTCCTGCGTGGTATTTGTTCGTGCAGCAATACGGCGGTGTGATTTTTGTGCTGTTGTCCGGAGCGTGTGCCACGCTTGGCACACGCAGCTTCCGCCGTGGCCTGATCGTGTTTGGCTGCGGGCTGCTCGTCACGCTGGTCACGTTTGGAATGTACCGGTTTGGCTTCGTTTCGCGCGATGTGGTCGTGTGGTTTGGGGTGCTGCATCTGCTGGGTTTTTGCATGATGTTTTATCCTGTTTATCGAAAAATGCCAACGGTGCAGCTGTTTTCGTGCGGAATTGTGCTGATCTGCGCGGGTTATCTCATGTCAAACGTTGTGGTGCAGGCGAAATTTTTGTTCCCGCTGGGACTGGTTTATGAAGGCTTTGCGTCGGGCGACTATTTCCCGATTTTGCCGCATTTGGGCTGGTTTATGGTCGGTTCCGGGCTGGGTCGGGTGTTTTACGCAGAAAAAAGTACCCGTTTTCCGGGCACATTTCAGCGAAGTTTTCTTGCGCGCGGGCTTTGCTGGTGCGGAAGAAAATCACTGTTTATCTATTTGCTGCATCAGCCGCTTGTTTATGGCATTTTGATGCTGATTTTGGCGCTGCGCGGTTAAAAAAACACATATTATTTGCGAAAAAACACGCTCTTTTTTGAGAAAAAGAGCGTGTTTTTTGCGCGAATCCGGCTTATTTTTTGCAAAAAAACGGGCAATTTTTTGCCCGAATTTTTCGTCCCGGCGGCACAAAACAGCACAGCTTTGTATATGCTGAAGCAGAAGAACGGAAGGGGGAAGCGCGCAAATGAAACTGCGGTTGGACGCGCTTGCGCCGGGGCAGACGGCGCAGCTGGAGGAGATCATGCTGCTTGCGGCGCAGCGCACGCGGCTGGAAGAATTGGGGCTGCTGCCAGGCACGGCGGTTCGGTGTGTGTATCGCGCGGCGCGCGGTACGATCGCGGCGTATGCGTTCGGTGGAGCGGTGTTTGCGCTGCGGCGCGCAGACGCGGAAAAGATGGTGGTGGCGAAATGCGAATGAGTGCGGCGCAAGCGCCTGTGCGCGAACTGGCGCTGGCGGGCAATCCCAACGTGGGCAAAAGCAGCCTGTTCAATGCCCTGACAGGGCTGCACCAGCACACGGGAAACTGGCCGGGGAAGACCGTGGCTGTGGCGCAGGGGACATACAGCTTTGCGTCCGCGCGCTATGCGGTGACCGATCTGCCGGGGACGTATTCGCTCACAGGCAGCTCGGAGGAAGAACGCATCGCGGCGGAGTATTTGCGCGCGCACACGGAGGCGTGTGTGGTGGCGGTCTGCGATGCGACGTGTCTGGCGCGCAGTCTGGCGCTGGCGCTTCAGCTGATGCAGCGGTGCAGGCAGGTGATCGTCTGCGTGAATCTGATGGATGCGGCGCACACGGCGGGTTTGCGGCTGAATTTGCAGACGCTGCAAGCGCTTCTGGGCGTACCGGTCATCGGCACGAGCGCGTCTGACCCGGATGCGATCCGGCGGCTGCGGCAGTGCATCCGCGACGTACAAGAGGGGTTCGTCCTGCCGCGGCCAAAGCTCGGCGGCAAGCTGAACACGGCGGCGTGTGTGCGTCGCGCGCGGGAACTCGCCGAGGCGGTCACGGTCGGCACACGCCGGGAACGGCATGAGAAGCTCGACCGGTTTTTGACCGGGCGCTTCACCGGGGCTGCGATCTGCGCGGCGCTGCTGTTTGTGCTGTTTTGGCTGACGCTGGCCGGGAGCAACGTCCTTTCCGACGGACTACAGGTTGGGTTTGACGCGTTGCAGGGGCTGTTGGAGCGGTTGTGCATCGGCTGGCCAGCGCCAATTCAGGGGGCGCTTCTGCATGGCATTTATGCGACGGCAGCACGTGTGGTGGCGGTGATGCTGCCGCCCGCGGCTCTTTTCTTTCTGCTGTTTTCGCTGCTCGAAGACGTGGGGTATTTGCCGCGCGCCGCTTTTTTAGCCGATCAGGTCTTTGCGCCGTGCGGAAGCTCCGGCCGACAGGCGCTGAGCCTGTGCATGGGGCTTGGATGCAACGCGGTCGGTGTTGTGGGCTGCCGGATCATGCCGTCGCGGCAGGAAAAATGTGCGGCCATCGTGACCAACAGTTTGATACCGTGCAACGGGCGCTTTCCATTGCTGCTGACGATGGGCGCGGTCTTGCTTGGGTGCAGCGACAGTGCGCCGCTGGCCGGGATTCTGCTGGGTGTGGTACTGCTGGGGTTCGGGGCGAGTCTGGCTGTGACGAAGCTGGTGCGCAGCGCGCAGCCCCGCGAACACGACACGCTGTTTGTACTGGAGCTGCCGCCGTTTCGAAGACCGCAGCTGAAAAAGATCCTGTATGACGCGCTGCTGGATAAGACGCTGCACGTGCTGTTTCGGGCGCTGGTCATCGCCGCACCGGCGGGGCTGGTGCTGTGGATGATGGGTGCGGTACAGACCGGGCAGGGGAGTTTGCTGCAAGTTGTGGCCCGGGCACTCGATGGCGTGGGGCGCGTCATCGGTCTGGACGGGGCAATCTTGCTGAGTTTTGTGTTCGCGATACCGGCCAATGAGCTGACGCTGCCGGTTTTGCTCATGCTGCTGACGGGAAGTGAGCGGCTCGGTGTGCTGCAAGGGGTGGATGTGACCGCAATTTTGCGCGCAGGAGACATCACGCCGCGCATGGCGCTGTGCTGTTTGTTGTTTTGCCTGTTTCACTGGCCGTGCGGCACGACACTGCGCTGCGTCAGGCGCGAGACGAACAGCGTCGGGTGGACACTGCTTGCCGCTGCGCTGCCGACGGCGCTTGGCATCGGGCTGTGCTGTGTGGTCAATCAGGTGTGTTGGCTTTTCGGGCTGGCATAAAAAAACTGCTGCACAAACGTGCAGCAGTTTTTGAAAAGACAGGGGAGCGAGTCTTACTTGACCTCGACCTCTGCACCGGCTTCTTTCAGCTCGGCAGCGATCTTCTCGGCATCGTCCTTGGAGATGCCTTCCTTGAGGGTCTTCGGAGCGCCGTCGACGAGTTCCTTGGCTTCCTTCAGGCCCAGGCCGGTCAGAGCGCGGACGACCTTGATGACACCGATCTTGTTGGCACCAGCGGCCTTCAGAACGACGTCGAACTCGGTCTTCTCTTCCTCAGCAGCAGCAGCGCCGGCAACGGGAGCGGCGACAGCGGCAGCAGCGGCGGAAACGCCGAACTCGTCTTCCAGAGCATGAACCAGCTCAGCCAGCTCCAGGACGGTCAGGGTCTTAACTTCTTCGATCATAGCAGTAATCTTTTCGGATGCCATTGTAGTTACCTCCAGTAAATTGTTTGAATCGATTTTTAAATTTGTGTGGGATCAAGCCTCTGCGGGAGCTTCTTCCGCAGGAGCGCCGCCCTTCTGCTCGAGGATCTGGTTGAGAACCACGGCCAGAGAGGAGATGGGGGCGAGGAACGTGCCGAGAACCTGCGCAACGAGTGCGTTCTTCGAAGGCAGTTCGCCAAAGGACATGAGTTCTTCAACAGAAAGAACCTTACCTTCGACCATGCCGCCCTTGATCTTGACGACGTTCTTGTTTTTCTTTGCAAATTCGCAGACAACGCGAGCCGGTGCAATGGGATCGTCGGTGGTGGAAGCCATGGACGTCGTGCCGTTGAGAATTTCGTCAAACTCGGTGTAGCCGGCCTTGTTGGCGGCGAAACGGGTCAGCGTATTCTTAACGACAGAGTACTCGACTCCCGCAGCACGGAACTGATTGCGAAGCTCGGTATCCTGCGCGACGTTGATGCCTTTGTAGTCGACGAAAACCGCAGAAGTGGAGTTCTGGATCTTCTCAGACAGCGCATCAACGACGGATTTCTTGCTTTCCAGTACCTTTGCGTTGGGCATGAATGTCACCTCTGAAAATAAAATGTCCTCACGCCAAAGACGTGAGGACACAAAAATGTTACCATTTGTGCGAAACCTCGGCAGGATGGGAAGTCCCGTTTATGGCAGAATGCCTCCTGCTGTCTTTGGCAGCTTGTATATTATAGCAGAATCTGCGCGGATGTCAAGGATAAATTTCGAAAAATCAGATTTTTCGATCAAACCTTGGTCGTCGCGACCTTGATGCCGGGTCCCATGGTGCTGGCGACGGTGCAGCTTCTGACGTACTGA
>CAYSTN010000080.1:0-7958 GCA_964434135.1 uncultured Oscillospiraceae bacterium | reverse complement strand
ACTGAGCTACTGGGGCATGGAATACAGGAAACGGCGCAGGCATTGCCCGTGAACTGCGCATTCATTCTACACCGAAAGAACCGGAAAGTCAAGAATTCGGAATCCTTTCCGCATTTGCCGCATAGAATATCCGGTAAATGCGAAAGGAGAAGGATATGCGGATGGAAACATACAGCGGCAGCGGCGTTTTGACACCGGCAGACGGAGACATTGACGATCTGATTTTTGCAGAGTCAGAATATTTCGTCAGTCAAAGATAGCGGGGCGGGGAAGTTCCCGCCCTTTGCCTCTTTACAGATGCGTTTTTTTCCGGTATAATATTCCGGAATATTGCTGGAAGAGTGGTTAATCCTATGATCGAATTTGACGAGTATAAAGTAAAACTGAACGCCATGCGTCCGAAGCTGGATGAGCTGGCGGCTTCTTTGAACATTGACGGCTGCCGTGAGGAGCTTGAGCGCCTGCACGCACAGATCGAGTCCGATGGCTTCTGGGACAACCAGGAGGTATCGCAGAAGGTCATGAAGCGTGCGCGTCAGCTTGAGGGCAAGATCGAGCGCTTTGAAAAAATGTGTACCTCGCGTGACGATCTGACCGAGATCTGCGAGATGGCCATTGAGGAAAATGACGACTCCATGCTGGAGGAGGTCACGCAGGGCGTCCATCTGCTGGAGGAGCAGATGGAAACGGCACGGCTGGAAACGCTGCTGCGCGGCGAGTACGACAGCCTGAACGCCATCGTCTCGTTCCAGGCCGGCGCGGGCGGCACCGAGGCACAGGACTGGGCGCAGATGCTTTACCGCATGTATACCCACTGGGCCGAGTCACACGGTCTGACGTATAAAATTCTGGACTATCTCGACGGCGATGAGGCCGGTATCAAGTCTGCCAGCATCCTGGTCGAGGGTACGAACGCCTACGGCTTTATGAAGAGCGAGAACGGCGTGCACCGTCTGGTTCGTGTGTCCCCGTTTGACGCAAACGCGCGCCGTCAGACGTCGTTCGCGGCAGTTGAGGTCATCCCCGAGATTACCGATGACAGCAAGGATGTGGACATCCGACCCGAAGACATCGAGATGCAGGTCTTCCGCTCGTCCGGCGCAGGCGGCCAGCACATCAACAAGACCTCTTCGGCCGTGCGTCTGATCCACAAGCCGACGGGTATCGTCGTCTCCTGCCAGACGCAGCGCGACCAGTTCCAAAACCGCGAGACGTGTATGCGGATGCTGCGCTCGAAGCTCATCGAGATCAAAGAGCGCGAACATCTCGACAAGATCTCCGACATCAAAGGCGCGCAGCTCAAGATCGAATGGGGCAGCCAGATCCGCAACTATGTCTTCATGCCCTATACGCTCGTCAAGGACACACGCACCGGTTTTGAGACTTCAAACGTCAACGCCGTCATGGATGGCGGGCTCGATGGCTTCATCAACGCCTACCTGACGTGCCTGGCGACGAATACCTGGGTCACAAAAAGCTGATTTTTGCGGAAAACGGCAAATAGCCCCTTGCATTTGCCGGAAAAATGTGATATGATTTTCTAGCTGTCTCAGACAGCCTGTTGTGATATGATCTCGGCGCACCGTCTGCCGACGAAAGGGCGGTAAATGGTTTGGAGGATTCTATGGACGTTCTGCATACGATTTTAACGATTATTCAGGTGATCCTGGCTCTGGGTCTGGTCGTCATCGTGACCATCCAGTCCGGCAAGTCTGCGGGTCTGTCCGGCGCGATTGCCGGCGGCAGCGGCGACACCTATCTGGGCAAAAACAAGAACAAGAGTCTCGATGCCAAGCTCGCTCTGGCTACCAAGTGGGTCGGCGGCGTGTTCATCGTCCTGACGCTGGTTCTCAACCTGTTCTAATCGCGTTCGGTCTGCACCCTGCTGCAAGCCGGATACGACCATTCGACACGTGACGATACCTGACCACGCGGTCAGGTATCGTTTTTTTGCCCGGAACAGCCGGAGTATTGAAAAGTATGGAGGAATCGCGAATGCGCGCATCCGTTCTGCGGGAGTATCTGCCGCATATCCGCGCGGTCTGGCGGCTGAGTCTGCCCGCCATCCTGACGCAGCTGACGACCATCGCCATGCAGTATATCGACTCGGCCATGGTCGGCGCGCTGGGCGCGAATGCGTCGGCGGCCATCGGGCTTGTTGCGTCGAGTACATGGCTGTTTAATGGCATCACATACGCCGTTTCGGCGGGCTTTTCCGTGCAGGTGGCGCACCGGCTGGGCGCAAAGCAGGACGCGCTTGCGCGCAGTGTGCTGCGGCACGGCCTTTTGACGGCGCTCGGGTTGTCGGGACTTTTGTGTCTGCTGGGTGTGCTGCTTTCGCCGCACCTGCCGCGCTGGCTGGGTGGGGAAGCGGTGCTGCTTGCCGATGCGTCGGCCTATTTTGTGACGTTCGCGTGTATGCTGCCGTTCACGCAGCTCAATTCTCTGTGCGTCTCGTGTCTGCAATGCAGCGGTGATATGCTCACACCGAGCCTGCTCAACGCGCTCATGTGTGCGTTGGACGTGGGGTTCAACGCGCTGCTCATCCCGCGCTACGGCGTACTGGGCGCGGGTCTGGGAACGACACTGGCCTGTGCGGTCGTGAGCATTCTGATGGCGCTGCGCTGCTGTGTGGCAAACCGGCAGCTGCGTCTGATCGGTGCGCGAAAGGGCGGCTTTTCCCCTGAAATTCTGAAAAATGCCCTGCGCATCGGCGCGCCTGTTGCCGTGCAGGAGCTGGCTATGAACGGTGCGATGGTCGCGGCCACGCGAATCATTGCGCCGCTGGGCGCGGTGTGCATCGCGGCCAATTCCTTTGCCGTGACGGCAGAGAGCCTGTGCTATATGCCTGGCTACGGCATCGGCTCTGCGGCTACGGCGCTCGTCGGCCGCAGCGTTGGCGCGGGTGATGCGGAGCTTGCCCGGCGTTACGGGCGCATCAGTACGGTTATGGGCGCGGGCTTTATGGCGCTGACGGGACTTTTGATGATGCTGGTGTGCCCGTGGGTGTTTGCGCTTTTAACGCCCGACTCACAGGTGCGCGCGCTGGCCGCGCAGGTGCTGCGCATCGGGCTGCTGGCTGAGCCGCTGTTTGGCGCGTCCATCGTGGCCGCAGGGTCTTTGCGCGGCGCGGGCGATACGTTCGTGCCGAGCCTGATGAATTTGGGCAGCATCTGGCTCGTGCGGTTGGGACTGGCGCTGGTGCTGGTCAAACGGCTGGGTTTGCACGGTATGTGGATTGCAATGGCCGTCGAGTTGTGTGTGCGCGGCGGGCTGATGCTCTACCGTTTGCACACGTCCAAATTCTTCGACCGCCGCGTTTGACCGGACGTGTGCGCAAAACCTGCCATATAGCCCCCTGTGGGCAGCAGTGAACCCCCTGTGGGCAGCGGCGAAAGCCGCTGCCCACAGGGGGTGTGCTTTTTCAGGGGCAGGCGGGCAGGATGCCACAATTGATGCGGGCGGAGTGCCCCGGTTTATGCGGACAGCGCAAAAAAGCATTTGTGGAGAATTGCAGTTTTTTTATCGAAACGCTGGAAAACAGCCCCGGATTATAGTAGAATAAACAAAACTGTGCGCACGTGCGCAGCGTGCGCGGCATAGGCTATCGCGGGGGTGCAGGAAATGCTTTGGAAAGCACTTTGCGCGATATTCGCAGCGGCGGGCGCGGTGTTTGCGCTCTGGGCGCTGTTTGGCTGGTGTGTTCTGCCGGTGCGGCAGGCAGCCATCACCGTCTATCGGCTGCGCGGCGACGAGCCGCAGCTCGAGCGGCAGGTGCGCGCGTTTGTCTGGGTACGCGGCAGCGGCTTTACCGGCGGCAGACTGTTGCTGCTCGGCGACGCTGCCTCAGCGCAGGCCAACCAGCTTGCGCGGCGGCTGGCCGCCCATTACGCCTGTGTGGAATACATCGATTGCACAAAAATGCAGGAGCGGTACGAATGGAACACGAATCGCAAATGATACAGGGCACGGTCAGTGCCGTTGTCTACCAAAACGCGGAAAACGGCTACTGTGTGCTGAAATTCCGAACCGAGGACGCACAGGACATCACGGTTGTCGGCACGATCCCGATGTGCGTGGCCGGTGAGCGGCTGGCCGTCGTCGGCAAATGGACGCGCCATCCGTCGTTTGGTCAGCAGTTTGAGGCGGAGTTTCTCGAACGGCTCATGCCGCAGTCGGCAAGCGAGATCCTTGCGTTTTTGTCCTCACGCGCCGTCAAGGGCATCGGCCCGCGCACGGCGCAGAAGATCGTCAGCCACTTTGGCGAAAAGAGCCTGCTCATTCTTGAACAGGACCCGCTCCAGCTGACCGCCATCGGCGGCATCAGCGAGAAAAAGGCGCGCGAGATGTCCGAGAGTTTTCAGCGCCAGTCTGGGATTCGCCAGCTCATCGAATTTTTGACTTTGTATCATCTGCCAGCGCAGCTTGCCGTGCGCCTTTACCGCGTCTACGGCGAGCTGGCGCAGCAGGCGCTGCGCGACGATCCGTACCTGCTGACCGACCCGTATTTCCGTGCGGATTTTTCACAGGTGGATACCTTTGCCATTGCCCTTGGCATCAGCGCCGATGACGAGCGGCGCGTGGAAGCGGGCATTTTATTTGAACTCTCCTACAACCTCGGTGCTGGGCACACGTTCATCCCGCAAGACAAGCTCGTCGGTGCGTCGTGCGCGCTTCTGGAGCTGGACAACGAGACGATCGAGGCGGGGCTGCTTCGCTTGCAGGAGCAAGAACGCATCCGCACCAGTGACCTGGCCGGGCTTCGCGCCTGCTATTTACCGGAGCTGTATGAGGCTGAGACTTTCGTCTGCCGTCAGATTCGGCAGATGGCCGACCGGACACTGCTTGCACCGGCTGATCTAGATGAGCTGCTACAGTCCATTTCCGAAAGGCAGCGCGTCACCTATGCACCCGAGCAGCTTGCGGCCATCCGCGCGGCGGCGCAGTGCCAGCTGCTCATTGTGACCGGCGGCCCCGGTACGGGCAAGACTACGGTAATGGCCGGAATTTTGCAGCTGTTTGGTGCGCTGGGGCTCAAAACGCAGCTGGCCGCGCCCACGGGGCGCGCAGCCAAGCGCCTGTCCGAAGTCACCGGCCGCGACGCTTCGACCATCCACCGCTTACTCGAAGCGCAGTTTGATGAAGCCAACGGCGCGCTGGTCTTCTACCACGACGAACACGCACCGCTGGCCTGTGAGGCGATGATCGTCGACGAGACTTCCATGGTCGATCTGCCGCTGATGGCGTCGCTTTTACGCGCACTCAAGCCCGGGTGCCGGTTGATCTTAGTCGGTGACCCGGATCAGCTGCCGCCCGTCGGCCCGGGCAACGTCTTCTCCGACCTCATCCGCAGCGGCGTGGCGCAGACCGTGCGCCTGACGAAGATCTTCCGGCAGGCGCAGCAGAGTCTGATCGTCATGAATGCCCACGCCGTCAACCAGGGAGAGCTGCCTGTCCTGAATGTGACCGACCGGGACTTTTTCTTCCTGCGCCGTCTGGACCCTGCCGCCGCCGTGCGCACCATTCAGGAGCTTTGCCAGACACGTTTGCCCAAGAATATGGGCATCGCCCCGTCGGACATCCAGGTACTCAGTCCCACGCGCAAGCACGAGGCCGGAACGAAAGCGCTCAATCTTGCGCTGCAAGCGGCGCTCAATCCGCCCGCAGAGGGCAAAAAAGAGAAAAAATATGGTGATTTTTCTTTCCGGATTGGCGATCGGGTAATGCAAATCCGCAATAACTATGATATAATGTGGAAACGAGCCGATGGTCTTGGCTCGGGTACGGGCATTTTTAACGGTGACATCGGTACGGTCGTCGACATCGATTTTCCGCAGCAGACGCTCACCATCCGCTTTGAGGACAAGCTGGCCGATTACGATTTCGATCTGCTGTCCGAGCTGGAACCGGCCTACGCCATCACCGTTCACAAAAGTCAGGGCAGTGAATACCGCGCGGTCGTTTTGTGCCTGTGCGGCGGCGCGCAGCCGCTTTTGACGCGCAGCGTTCTCTACACGGCCATTACCCGCGCGCGCGAGCTGCTCATCATCGTCGGCAGCGAACAGACCGTCGCGGCCATGACCCGCAACGACCGCCGTCAGCGGCGCTACAGCGGGCTGAAGCTCCGGCTGGAGGGACACGGATGCGTGTGATCTCATGGCTGCTGGATCTGCTGTATCCACCCAAATGCGTCATCTGCGGCAAGCTTTTGTCCGGACGCAGCGCAGTCTGTCCGGCGTGTATGGACGCGCTGCCGGAGTACGACGACCCCGCACCGCGCGTTGGCTTTACGAGCGGCGGTGCAGTGAGCTTTTACTATGAGGATGCGATACGCACCTCGTTCCACCGCTATAAATTCGGTGGCTGTGCGCACTATGCCGCGACTTACGGCCAGTGGATGGCGCACACCATCACCGACCGCCTCGCCGGGCAGTATGACTGCATCTGCTGGGCGCCCATCAGCCACCGCCGCAGACGTGGGCGCGGCTATGACCAGTCCGAGCTTTTATGCCGCCGGATCGCCGCGCAGCTTGGTCTGCAACCGCTGCGCCTGCTGCGCCGGGTCAAAGACCGACCCGCACAGTCCTCGCTGCCGGATGCAGCGCGGCGGCGCGCCAACGTTTCCGGCGCTTACGAAGCCGATCCGCTGTGCGCCGGACGGCGCGTACTTCTCATTGATGACATTGTAACAACGGGCGCGACCTTGTCCGAGTGCAGCCGGGTGCTGCGCACGGCAGGCGCAGCAGACGTAGTATACGCGGCGTTTGCCGCACCGAGAAAACAAAACTGAAGGATGCAAAGCTATGAAATGGATTCGTGATATCGGCATTGATCTTGGCACGGCGAACGTGCTGTGCTATGTAGAGGGCAAGGGCATCGTCCTGCGTGAGCCATCCGTCGTGGCGGTCGACAAGAATACCGGCAAGGTCTTGCAGGTCGGCGCGGCGGCGCGCAATATGCTTGGCCGTACCCCGGGCAACATCGTTGCCGTGCGCCCGCTGCGCGACGGCGTGATCTCCGACTATGAAATGACGGAGAAGATGCTCGAGCAGTTTTTAAAGAAGATCAACCGCTTCACGCTCATCAAGCCCCGCGTGATCGTTTCCGTTCCGTCCGGTATCACCGAGGTCGAAGAGCGCGCCGTCATTCAGGCCGCCATGGAAGCCGGCGCGCGCCGCGTCTACCTCATCGAAGAACCGTTCGCCGCTGCGCTGGGCGCGAAGCTGCCCATCAGTGGCCCGGAAGGGCGCATGGTCGTCGACATCGGCGGCGGTACGACCGATATCGCCGTGCTGAGTCTCAATGGCATTGCTGCGTCTTCGTCGATCAAGGTCGCGGGCGACACGTTTGACGAAGCGGTCGTCAACTATATGCGCCGCCACTACGGGATGCTCATCGGCATCAACACCGCCGAGGAAGTCAAGACCACCATCGGTTGCGTCTACGAACGGCCGCAGGAAGTCTCCATGCTCGTCAAGGGGCGCGACGTGAAGACGGGTCTGCCGAACGAGGCTACCATCTCGTCGCATGAAATGCTTGAGGCGTTCAAGCGCCCCGCGCGCCAGATCGTTGACGAAGTGCTGACCGTTTTGGAGCATTCTTCGCCTGAGCTGGTGGCCGACATTGCCCAGACCGGCATCGTGCTGACCGGCGGCGGAAGCTTGCTCTACGGCTTTGACAAGCTCATCACCGAGCGCACCGAGATCGCCTGCGCCATCGCCGATGACGCAGACTCCTGCGTGGCCAACGGCTGTGGCCGCAGCATCCAGTGGATCAGCTCCATGCAGGAAGGTACCATCAACCTTGCCCGCCGCAAGCTCATGAAGGAGCAGTAAAGGCTGAAAAAATGAAACAAAGAACTGCCCTTGAGGTAGTTTCCAATCAGACTGTATGGGAACATTACTGACCTAGGGTCGCTGCCGTCCAGGAGTGCGACAAGAACAATGGGCGATAGTGGG
>CAYSTN010000079.1:0-8062 GCA_964434135.1 uncultured Oscillospiraceae bacterium | reverse complement strand
GATGGAAGGATTCGGGCGGACAGAGTCGTCCGCCCCTACAACGCATTACGGAAAAGCGGTACGAAAAATGGCGGGGCACATGAACCCCGCACTACGGGCGAGGTGGTGATTTGGAAGAAGCCCTCTCAGTCACCTTCGGTGACAGCTCTCCCAGAGGGAGAGCCAAGGGCGCGGAGATAACACGCAAAAAACCACCCCACGACCCAATGAAATGGTCGTGGGGTGGAAAGGAGCAGCAACGCAATGGACGAGAACTGCCGCTTGCGGCAGGGCGAGGGATATGGAGTTTGCTGCGACGCGGGCATCGACCCCTACGAAGCGTATGGAAATCGATAGATTTGTTTCGCCCTCTCAGGCGGCTACGCCGCCAGCTCTGGCAGAGGGAGAGCCAAGGCGGGGTGCGATGGAAATTGGTGGGTGCAGTGCGGCGTGTTTGCTGCGGTGGGTGATGGAAGGATTCGGGCGGACAGAGTCGTCCGCCCCTACAACGCATTACGGAAAAGCGGTACGAAAAATGGCGGGATACATGGGTTCTGCCCTACAGGTGCGAAGCAAGCCACAAGTGCGGCAAGCCTTCTCAGGCGGCTGCGCCGCCAGCTCTGGCAGAGGGAGAGCCAAGGGGTGCGATGGGGTGCGAATTTGCAAAGCACTTTGTAGGGGTCGATGCCTACATCGACCCGTCGGTACTGCGTCGCAAATTTGCGACACTGTTTTGTCTCCGACGGCCCATTCTTTTCCGTCTTGCCGGAAAAGAATGGGGAGAAAAGGGGCGCTTATGACTCAGAAACCGCCATCACGTATCTGCTCAAAAGCCGGATAGACCCCTACGCCGCACCAACTCACCTCAGCAGGACATCACTACGCGCCGCCCGCCATTGTTGGTGATGGCTGAATCGGTGCGATGGTGATTTGGGCAAGCCCTCTCAGGCGGCTGCGGTGGCAGCGATACCAGAGGGAGAGCCGAGGGGGGTGAGAAAATGCGGCTCTCCGGGCAGGCGGAGAGCCGCATTTTTTACATCTGTTCAAAATCTGCGTCGACGGCATCCTCGGCGTAGTCGTTGTTCGGATTGGCATAGCTTGCCGAGCCGTGATACTCTGCGTTCGGGTCGACCGTTACGCCGACTTCGTTCAGCAGCGCTTCGAGCTGCTCGGCTGCTGCGTTCATCTGCGACGCGTCCTTGCTCTTGATGGCGCGGCGGGCATTTTTGACGGACTCGGCCACGCGGGCTTTGTCCTCTTTCGACAGGTTCTTGGCGTTCCCGGCCTGGAAGATCAGCTGTTCGCAGTGGTCACGCGCCGTGGCCTCGGCTTTGAGCTTCGCGTCCTCGGCGGCGTAGCGCTGCGCGTCACGCACGGCGCGGTCGATCTCCTCGCGGCTCATGTTGGACGAGGCCGTGATGGTGATCTGCTGCGCTTTGCCGGTGTCCAGATCGGTCGCAGACACGTTTACAATGCCGTTGGCATCGATGGAGAACGTGACCTCGATCTGGGGGACACCGCGCGGCGCGCGGCGAATGCCCGTCAGCTGGAAGCGGCCAAGCTCTTTATTCTGGTGCGCCATGGGGCGCTCACCCTGCAACACGTGGATATCGACCGAAGACTGGAAGCTCGAGGCGGTGGTGAAGATCTGGCTTTTGCGGATGGGAAGCGTGGTGTTGCGCTCAATGATGCGCGTACATACGCCGCCGAGCGTCTCAATGCCCAGAGACAGCGGCGTTACGTCCAGCAGAAGCAGCCCCTTGACACTGCCGGACAGGACACCGCCCTGTAAGCAGGCGCCCATCGCGACGCACTCGTCGGGGTTGATGCCCTTGAACGGCAGCGAACCCGTCAGCGACTGCACCAGCTCCTGCACGGCCGGGATGCGGCTCGAGCCGCCGACCATCAGCACCTTGCTGATCTGCGAGATCGAAATGCCGGAATCGTTGATGGCCTGATTGACCGGTTCGCGCGTGGCCTGCACCAGATGGCGCGTCAGCTCGTTGAACTTCGCGCGCGTCAGCGAAATCTGCATATGCAAAGGCCCCTGTTTGCCCACGGCGATATAGGGCTGCTCGACGCTGGTCTGCGTCATGGACGAAAGCTCGATCTTGGCCTTTTCTGCCGCTTCGCGCACCCGCTGCATGGCAACGGGGTCACGGCTGAGGTCGATCCGGGTTTCCTTTTTGAACTCGCTGACGAGATACTCGACGATGCACTGGTCAAAATCATCGCCGCCGAGGTGGTTATTGCCCGCCGTGGCCAGCACTTCGATCACACCGGCGGAGATATCCAGAATCGAAACGTCAAACGTGCCGCCGCCGAGGTCATAGACCATGATCTTCTGCGCCTGTTCGCGGTCGATGCCATACGCCAGCGCCGCGGCCGTCGGCTCGTTGATGATGCGCTGGACGTTCAGCCCGGCGATCTTGCCCGCGTCCTTGGTCGCCTGGCGCTGCGCGTCGGTGAAATAGGCCGGGACGGTGATGACTGCGTCTGTGACCGGTTCGCCCAGATAGCTCTCGGCATCGGCCTTGAGCTTTTGCAGGATCATCGCGGAAATCTCCTGCGGGGTGTATTTGTGGCCGTCGATGGCGACCTTATAGTTGCTGCCCATCCGGCGCTTGATGGAGCTGATGGTGCGCTCGTGATTGGTCACGGCCTGCCGCTTGGCGAGATTGCCGACCATGCGCTCTCCGGTCTTGGAGAACGCCACCACGGACGGCGTCGTGCGCCCGCCCTCGGCGTTGGGGATGATGACTGCCTCGCCGCCCTCCATGACGGCAACGCAGCTGTTGGTCGTACCCAGATCGATTCCGATCATTTTGGACATACAATGCTCCTCCTGTCAAGCTATCGAAACGCTATGGCTCACTGCCAGGTTTGCGGCTCGGCGCTTTGCGTCTGGCTGGAACTGTAGCCGCTATAGTAAGAGTCTGCGTAGGGATAGGTGGTATCATACGCGCGGCGGCCGCAGCTGCCAAAGAGCATGGCCACCACCTGGATCAGCAGATAGATGCCGAGCAGTCTGGTCAAAAAGCTGCCGCGTCGGCGGGTGCGGTGGTACGTCCAGCGATAGCCGCCCGGCGCGTCCGCGTCGGATTGCTCGTCGGAGCGGTAGGTGTACCACGTCTGCCAGCCCTGCTGTTCAGACTGGCCGGATTGGCCGGTTTGGCTGTGCGACTGCCCGTCTTGCTGTGTGCCCCAGAAACCGAAGGGATCAAAGGGGTCGTAGTAGTGCTGCTGTTGTTGACTGTACTGCGCGCGCGCCTGCTGCTGCGCCTGTTGCTGGGCTTGCTGCTGGCGGTAAGCCTGCGGGTTTTTGAGCGCGTCGTAGGCCGCGTTGACTTCGTTCATCTTCTGCGCTGCGCTCTTGTCGCCGGGGTTCAGATCGGGGTGGTATTTCTTTGCCAGCCGGCGGTATGCCTGCCGGATCTCGTCTTCGGACGCGCCCGGCGCAACACCAAGCACCTGATACGGATCAGAACCCATGCGCTTGCCCTCTCTCGTTTGGAATATGCTTGATTATAGCGCCTTTCCCGTGCAGATTTGTGAAGCTTTTATAAACGTTATGCAAAAAAATTCGGGTTTTTCTCCGAAAAAGGCGCAAAAAACGCCGGTGAGCCGTCAGTCGGCTCACCGGCACGAAGTTCCGGCGATCAGTGTTTCAGATCTGCCAGCACGGCAGTCAAAAACGCCCACGTGCGCTGCACGGACGCGATGCTCATGCACTCGCGCGTGGTGTGGATGTCCGTCAGATCCGGGCCAAACGAGACGCAGTCAAGTCCTTCGAGCGCACCGGCAAACAGCCCGCACTCAAGTCCGGCGTGGATGGCCTCGATCTTCGGCTGCTTGCCCGTCTGGCGGGTGTAGACGGCCGCCAGCGTCTCGCGCAGCGGCGAGACGCGCCGATACTCCCATGCGGGGTATGCGCCCGTCACGCACAGCGTACCGCCCAGCAGCGCGCAGAGCGCGTCGAAGCGCGTCAAAAGCATCTGCTTCTGCGAGGCTACGCTCGAGCGCACCGAGCTGACCGCGCGCAGCGCCTGCGCGTCGAGCGAGAAAATGCCCAGATTGCACGAGGTCTGCACCAGACCGGGAATGTCCCGGCTCATCTCGGCGATGCCATTCGGCACGAGCAGCAAAAACCGCACCGCGCGCAGCGCAGACTCCGGGCAAAGCGCCTGTGTGAGCGGCTGCGTGCGCTCCAGCGAGAGCTGAAGTGCCGGCTCGGTCTGCGCGTATTCCGCGCGCAGCTGCGCTGCGCACGTGGCCACAAGCTCCGCTGCGGCGCACAGCGTCGCTTCGTCCATGGCCAGCTGCGCCCACGCGGTATTCGGGATGGCGTTGTCTTTCTGCCCGCCAGCGGCCTCTGTGAGCCGCACAGGGAGCTTTTCAAGCAGCAGGGCGAGGACACGCCCGAGTAAAACGTTCGCGTTTGCACGGCCCTTGTCGATCTCCTGGCCGGAATGTCCGCCCGTCAGACCGGACACGCACAGCCGCGCACCGATGCCGGTATAGGGCTCACTGTGCATGGGGATGTTAACGTGCGCGCTTGCGCCTCCGGCGCAGCTGACGGTGAACACGCCCTCGTCCTCGGAGTCGATGTTCAGCATCCTGCGCCCGGAAAGCTGCGAATAGTCCAGTCCCTGCGCGCCCTCCATGCCGATCTCCTCGTCTACGGTGAATACCGCTTCAAGCGGCGGGTGCGCCAGCGTCGGACTGTCCAGCACGGCCAGCGCCATTGCCACGGCGATGCCGTCATCGCCACCGAGGGTCGTCCCCCGCGCGAAGATCCGATCGCCCTCGACGCACAGCTGCAAGCCGTCACGGCTCAGATCCAGCGGGCAATCCGCGTCCTTTTCGGCCACCATGTCCAGATGCCCCTGCAAGATAAGCGTCGGCGCGGCCTCATAGCCCGCGCTGGCGGGCTTTTTGATGATGACGTTGTTCAGCTCGTCCTGATACACCCACAGTCCCCGCGCGCGGGCAAAGGCGACACAGTAATCGCTGATGGCCTTGGTGTTGCGCGAACCGTGCGGGATTTGGCACAGATCCTCAAAAAAGCGGAACACCGCTTCCGGCGCAAGCCGATCCAATACACGCTGCATACGTTTGTTCCTTTCTGTTTGTCTTAGTCCGGCAGCTTTTCAAAGTCGGCTGCGCCGTGCTTGCACAGCGGGCAGATGAAGTCCTCCGGCAGCTGCTCGCCCTCATAGACGTAGCCGCAGATCTTGCACACCCAGCCCGTCTGCTTTTCCAGCTTCGACGGCTTCGGCTTGACGTTGGCGAAGTAATACGCATAGGTCATCGACGGCACCTGCGAGAGTACCCGCGCCTCGGTCACGTCTGCGATAAACAGCGTGTGCGTACCCAGATCGATCATTTGCGTGACCTTGCCGCTGATAAACGCATTGGTGCAGTGCGGCAGGTAATAGACCCCGTTGGTCGCGCGCGCCATGCCCTGCACGCCGTCGAACTTGTCCACGTCGCGCCCGGACTGGAAGCCGTAGTGTTCGAACACACCGAACGGCGCGTCAGTCGACAGGACGGACAGGTTGAACACGCCGGTCTTGCAGATCATATCATGCGTCAGGTTGGCCTTGTTGACCGTGATGGAGATACGCTTGGGCGTATCGGTCTGCTGCATGGCGGTGTTGATGATGCAGCCGTTGTCTTTTTCACCGTCGCGCGCCGTCAGCACGAACAGGCCGTAGCTCAGCGAGAAGAATGCGTTGTTCTCCACCGGCGCGTCGGGCGTATGCACCGCCGGGGCGGGTTTGGGCAGCGAGTCGACGATGGCCTGCGCCACGGCCTCAAGCTCCGGCAGCTGCGCCTGTTTGAGCGTGGATTTGATCGTCACGCTCTCGTCGAGGATGGTGCAGCCTTTGAGCTTTTGCAGCTCGGCGCGCATCAGACCTGCCGCCGTCGGCGCCCACGAGCCGTTTTCCAGCAGCGCGATGGTGCGGTTTTGCAGATTGTGGTTGACGATGTCGTGGATGAGGTTTTCCATATTCACGAACATCCCGGCGTTGTACGTCGTGGACAAAAAGACCAGATGGCTCACGCGGAAGCATTCGGAAAGAATGATGCTCGGGTGCGTGACGGATACGTCGTACATCTGCACGTTCCGCACACCCAGCTCCGACAGCCGCGACGCGAGGATGTTGGCCGCGTTCTCCGTGCCGCCGTAGACCGACGCATAGGCGATGACCACGCCGTCATCTTCCGGGGTATAGGTCGCCCAGTGGATATACTTATCCAGGAACCAGCCGATGTCCTTGCGCCACACCGGCCCGTGCAGCGGGCAGATGCGCTCGATCTCAATCGTGGCGGCCTTTTTCAAAAGCGCCTGCACCTGTGTGCCGTATTTGCCGACGATGTTGGTATAATACCGCCGTGCGTCGGCCAGCCATTCGGTCTTGAAGTTGACCTCGTCGGCGTAGAGATTGCCGTTGAGCGCGCCGAACGTGCCGAACGCGTCGGCAGAGAACAGCGTCTTCGTCGTCACATCGTAGCTGACCATGACCTCCGGCCAGTGTACCATCGGCGCCATGACGAATGCGAAGGTATGCTTGCCGGTGCAGAGCGTTTCCATCTCCTTGACCAGCTGCACACGGCTCTGCACGTCAAAGGTGAAGAAGTTCTGCATCATGGTCATCGTCTTGGCGTTGCAGACGATGGTCACCTCGGGGTGGCGCAGCACCAGTTCCTGCACCGTAGCGGCGTGATCCGGCTCCATGTGCTGCACGATGAGGTAGTCGAGCGCGCGGCCGTCGAGTACGTGTTCGACGTTCTCAAAGAACTGCGGCGCGACCGACCGGTCGACCGTGTCGATGACAACCGTCTTTTCGTCGAGCAGCACATAGGAATTGTAGCTCACGCCGTTCGTCAGCGGATAGGCATTTTCAAACAGGTTCAGCCGCCGCTCACTCGCACCGACCCAGTACAGATCGCCGGGCATTTTCTTGACACAATACATACAAAAACGTCCTTTCGAAATTTGATAATGATTTCTATTATTATAATAACACAGCCGAGTGGAAAAAGCTACTGTTTTTTACTGATTTTTTCCGGATCCGGCAACTTGGCCGGGCGGCGGTGGAGAAAATCCTCAAATGCGTCGAGCCGGTCGGTCAAAGGCCGGACGGACACCAGCCGGAAAAAGCCTCCGCGCGCCTGCATCCGATGCCAGACCTTCTGCACGTCCACTGCGTCGTAGAGGGTTTTGTCGAGCTGCGCGGCCTTTTTCTGCACCACCGTGCCCAGATGGATGGAGAAGCACAAGTCGATGAGGAAGATGCCGAAGCACAGTCCCACCAGAAACGACGCGAGCGGGTGCGCCACGAACCACGCCACCAGCAGCCGCAGCCGCGGGTACAGCAGAAAATAATACCCTGCCGACAGTATGCCCCAAAACAGCGTAAACAATGGGCAGATCAGTCCCTGAATGTTGCCCCACTGGCGGCTGTAATCCCACAGGCGCAGATGAAAGCCCTTCAGACTGATCAGACCCACGATGTATTCAAGCAGCGTCATTGCCAGCGCCATCATTGCAAACATCGCCAGATAGTACCACACGCTGCCGCTGGCCGTGCCGAAGATCTGCTGCTCAACGGTACTCAGTACATACAGAAGAACCGTCCCGAAGCCGTACAGCGGGATACACGGCCCGTAAAGAAAGCCAGGATTGAGCCACAGGCGTTCCGGATTTGAGCCGGAAAAGAACCGACGGAACAGCAGCTCCAGCACCCAGCCGCCCGCCGAGCCGAAGAAAAACAGATACAGAACGATCAAAAAGACCTGAAAGCCGGACATAATTGCCTCCTCGTACACTTGTATCTTTCAGCTTACGACATTCCCGCCCGCCTGTCAAGTTGCAGTTGCACTGCGCTCCCTCTGGGAATGATCCGTAGAACGCTGCAGGAGCGGGCGACTGCGACACGGGCATCACCCCTACGGGTGCGAAGCAAGTTGAAAAGTGCGTTGCAAAGCAACAAGTGCAGTGCGAATAGAAAGATTTCGGGCGGACAGAGTCGTCCGCCCCTACGAATGCAAAGCAAATTGGTAGGTGCGCAGCAAA
>CAYSTN010000078.1:0-8362 GCA_964434135.1 uncultured Oscillospiraceae bacterium | reverse complement strand
AACCGGCGGGGAGCGCCAAGGTGTGGGTGCGGTGGAGATTTGGGTAAGCCCTCTCGGGCGGCTGCGGTGGCAACTCCGGCAAAGAGAGCCCGAGGGTCAAAGGATGTTTTCGGGGGTGGGGAGTTCGAGTGCGGCCAGGTGGTCCAGCCGTGCGCGCAGTTCGCTGCACAGCGCCAGAAAATCGTCCCTGTCCTGCTCCCGCGCCCAGACGCGCAGCTGCGCAAAGAGCGCGGTGATCTCGTCGGTCTGCTCATGGTGCAGGAAGATGCCCAGAAGCCGCGCGCTGTCTTCCCACGTCGCGCTCGCGCGCAGAAGCTGCGTTTCCGCGTCCGAAAATTCTTCCCGCTGCGCGGACTCGGACGCGCGGATGAGCGCGTTGGCTGTCTGCGCGCTCACCGTGCGCACCGAAAAAACCGACAGCAACCCCAGCGCCAGACACAGCGCGAACACGCCTGCGGCGATCAATAAATGTTTCATGTCTCGTCCTCCCGCATCATGGCCACGTAAAGTTTGCCGTTCGGCTCACTCGTGAGCAGATACACGTCCTGCACCCGGGCGTGATAACTTTGCAGCACCTGCTGCACCCACGCCTCGTCACGGCCTAAAAGCGGCAGGTTCTGCCGCAGCAGCTGCCCGGCGGCAATGACGGTCACGGGCAGTGTGCGCGCACCGACCTGTATCCCCGCGTCCTTTGCGCTGGCCGGTTTGAATTTAGGGTACAAAAAGGTGGAGATCGCGCCGCTTGTCTCCAGGATGGCATACTGCACCTGCGTCAGGTCGGTGATGCCCTGAATGCGCAGATATTCAGTCAGCTCGTCGGTATGCACCCGCGTTTTTTTCATGTTCTGCTGCAAAAGACGGCCATTTTCGATCAGAATGACCGGTTTGCCGCACAGAAAGCGCCGGATCGGGACGCTGTGATAGCTCAGAACTGACAGCAGCAGCTCCATACTCAGCACCACCAAAATCGGGATCAAGCCCGCCAGCAGCGGCGTGCCCGTCTGCTGCATCGGTACGGCGGCCAGATTCGCAATGAGCATGGTCACGACAAACTCCATCGGTTCCATCTCGCCAAGCTGGCGCTTGCCCATGAGCCGCACGACGAAGATCAGCGCCAGATACATCAGCACCGCGCGAATGAGTGAGATCAACATAAAGCAAAACCCTCCTTCGCGTAGCTTTTGCAGCGGTGCGGCGGGTTATGCGGCACGGCGCGCGATACGGGCATCGCAAACAGCGCGCAGATTGCTCAAAAATGCGTAAAAATTTTTGTAAAAAATGGCGAGTGAAAAAATGCCGCCGGAGCATTGCAAAAATCCTGCGTGGCTTTTATAATAGAACTACAATCTAAGATTGGTAGCTGTAAGGAAGTGTTTCGCACACGGGCTGCAACTATCACTCGGCTTGCACAGCAGAGTGTTTCAGATGAAGGTCTGAAGCACTTTTGTTATATGCAGCCGCCAGTGAGCATCACAAAAAGGAGGCTTTTCCCATGTACTTACTCACAAACGGACGGGTCATCACCCGCGATGACGGCGGCAAAGGCTACTTTGAAAAGGGCGCTGTCGCGTTCGAGGGGACGAAGATCACCGAGGTCGGTGACGAGGCCGCGCTGCGCAAAAAGTATCCCGACGCGGAAGTGATCGACGCAAAGGGCGGCGTTATCATGCCCGCGTTCATCAATGCACACACGCATATCTATTCCGCACTCGCGCGCGGACTGTCCATCGTCGGCAACAATCCCACGAACTTCTACGAAGTGCTTGACGGGACGTGGTGGGCGATGGATCGCAAGCTGACGCTCGAAGGTTCGCGCGCGTCGGCAGACGCGCTGTATCTCGACTGCATCAAGCAGGGCGTGACGACCATCTTTGACCATCATGCGGCGTACTGCGAGATTCCGGGTTCTTTGTTCCAGATCGGCGAGAGTGCAAAGAAGTTCGGCATCCGCTCGTGTCTGTGCTACGAAGTGTCCGACCGCGACGGCGAGGAAAAGTGCTTGCAGGCCATCCAGGAAAACGCAGACTGGATCCGCTACTGTGAAGAACAGAAAGACCCGATGCTTGCGGCCATGTTCGGCGGTCACGCGCTGTTTACCATCTCGGACAAGACCTTTGAGCGCATGGTCGCGGCCAACAATGGCCGCACGGGCTATCATATCCACGTCTCCGAGGGCATGAACGATGTCTATGACAGTCTGCAAAACTATGGCCGCCGCCCGGTGCAGCGGCTGCACGACCACGGCATTCTGGGTGAAAAGACCATCCTCGGCCACTGCATCCACGTCAACCCCGCCGAGATCGAACTCATCCAGTCCACCAACACCATGGTCGTCAACAACCCCGAGTCCAATATGTCCAACGCCGTGGGCGTGTGCCCGGTGCTGCCGCTGTCGAAGGCGGGTATCCTGCTGGGTCTGGGCACGGACGCATGGACGAACGATATGATCGAGTCGCTCAAAGCGGCACTGTGCGTCCAGCGGCTCAACGCGTGTCTGCCCAACGTCGCGTGGTGCGAGACGACGGGGATGCTGTTCCGGAACAACGCAAAGATCGGTGCAAAATACTTCCCCGACGAACTGGGCGTTCTCAAAGCCGGGGCGGCTGCCGATATCATCGTCATGGACTACAAGCCCTACACGCCGTTCTCCGATGAAAACATCGACGGCCACATCCTGTTCGGCATGACCGGCAAGCTCTGCCGCACGACCATTGCCGCAGGCAAGATTCTGATGCGTGACCGCGAGCTGATCGGCATCGACGAGGAAGCCGAAAACGCGCACATTCTCGAAGCATCCAAAAAGCTCTGGGGCGCGCTGAACAACAGAGAATATTGATTTTAAGGGAGGCTAAGCCGTATGTCTGAAAAAATGTATCCCATCGCGTTTCGTTCCCTGATGAACTGGGTCGTGACCGAATACGCCCGCGAGGGTGAAGTGTTCGGTGTCCACACCCCCTACTACGCCAGCGGCAAGACGCTGCCCATCTTCGGTGAGACGATCGAAACGCCGTTTGGCCCGGCAGCAGGCCCGAATAGCCAGCTGGCGCAGAATATCATTGCCGCATACTTTGCCGGTGCGCGCTTCTTTGAAGTCAAGACCGTGCAGAAGATGGACGGTGCGGAGCTGGCACGCTGCGTGCCGCGTCCGTGCATTCTGGCCGCAGACGAGGGCTATAACCAGGAATGGTCGACCGAACTGGAAGTGCCGCAGGCGCAGGACGAGTATATCAAGGCGTGGTGCGCGCTGAAGGTTCTCTCCAAAGTCTATCACCTTGGTTCGCCGGACGGCTTCGTGTTCAATATGTCCGTCGGCTACGATCTCGAGGGCATCAAGGGCGCGAAGGTCGACTCCTATATCAACAACATGATGGACGCGGCGAACACGGCGCAGTTCCGGGAATGCCGCGCAGTTCTCACAGAGCTGTTCCCGCAGGAAAAGGATTTCATCGCGTCCATCTCGCCGCGCGTGAGCCGCAGCGTGACCGTCTCGACGCTGCACGGCTGCCCGCCGCAGGAGATTGAGCGCATCGCCTCGTATCTGCTGCGCGAAAAGGGTCTGCACACCTTTGTCAAGTGCAACCCCACCATCCTCGGCTACAAGACCGCGCGCAGCATCCTCGACTCCATGGGCTATGACTACATCGTCTTTGACGAGCATCACTTCAACGAAGATCTGCAATGGGTCGATGCCGTACCGATGTTTGAGCGGTTGCAGGCGCTGGCCGACGGGCTGGGACTGGAGTTCGGTCTGAAGCTCTCGAACACCTTCCCCGTCGACACCACCCGCAACGAGCTGCCCGGCACGGAGATGTATATGTCCGGCCGCAGCCTGTTCCCGCTGACGATCGAAATGTGCAACCGCATCAGCCGGCAGTTCGGCGGCAAAATGCGCATCAGCTTCGCCGGTGGCGCGGAGTATTTCAACTGCGACAAGCTCTTTGCGGCCGGTATCTGGCCGATCACCGTGGCGACGACCATCCTCAAGCCCGGCGGCTACAACCCCCTGACGCAGATGGTCGAGACGGTTGAGCCGCTGCCCTATCATGCGTTTAACGGCACGAACTCGGCGGCCATCAGCGACCTGTCTGCGGCCTGCCGCACCGACGCACACCACCGCAAGCCCATCAAGCCGCTGCCCGCGCGCAAGAGTGCGGACAAGGTGCCGCTCATCGACTGCTTCACCGCGCCGTGCAAGGGCGGCTGCCCCATCGGGCAGGACATTCCGGAATATCTGGAGCTGTGCCGCAAGGGACTGTTTGGCCCGGCACTCAAGCTCATCACGGAAAAGAACCCGCTGCCGTTTTTGACCGGCACGATCTGCGCGCACCGCTGCCAGAACAAGTGCAGCCGCAACTTCTATGACGAATCCGTACACATCCGCGACGCAAAGCTTACGGCAGCCATCCACGGCTACGACGCACTGCTGGCCTCGCTCCGTCCGACCGAAAAGCTGCCCGGCAAAAAGGCGGCCATCATCGGCGGTGGCCCGACGGGCATTGCGGCAGCATACTTCCTCGCGCGCGGCGGCGTAGAGACGACGATCTTTGAGCGTGAAGAAAAGCTCGGCGGTGTGCCGCGCTACGTCATTCCCGCGTTCCGCATTCCCGACGAAGCGCTCGACAAGGATATTTCGCTCATGGAGCGCCTTGGTGTAGATGTCCGCTGCGGCGCAAGCGCGCCGAGCGTCGCCGAACTCAAGGCCATGGGCTACACGCACATTCTGATGGCTACGGGCGCATGGCAGGCCGGTGAGCTGGGTATCAGCGGCAATGTCAAGGGTGTCATCGGCTGGATGAAGGAAATGAAGACGCAGGTCAAGCCGTGTCTGGACGGGCACGTCGTGGTCGTTGGCGCGGGCAACACCGCCATGGACGCGGCGCGTGTGGCAAAGCGCATGGGCGCGGCTTCGTCGACCATCGTCTACCGCCGTACCAAGAAGGAAATGCCCGCTGACGAGCATGAGCTGATGCTCGCCATCGACGAGGGCGTGCAGCTGGTCGAGCTGGCCGCGCCGACCGAGCAGAAAGACGGCGTTCTGGTTTGCAGCCGCATGAAGCTCGGCGAACCGGATGCATCCGGCCGCCGCTCCCCGGTCGCAACGGGCGAGACGTTCACGCTGCCGTGTGATCTGGTCATCTCTGCCATCGGCGAAAAGGTCGACGCACAGCTCATGGCCGACAACGGCATCGAAATGGGTCGCAAAGGCCCGGCCTTCCAGACCAATGTAGAAAACGTCTGGACTGCCGGTGACGCACATCGCGGCCCGGCCACCGTGGTCGAGGGCATTGCCGATGCCGCCGCGTTCGCGCAGGCTGTTATCGGTGAAGCACACAGCTATGACATCCCCGAGCAGGCATATCCGACCCACGCCGACGCGATCGCAAAGAAGGGTATTTTGAAGATGGCCTCGTGCGCCGGGTGCGAAGGTAGCCGTTGCCTCAACTGCAATACGGTGTGCGAAAACTGCGTCGATTCCTGCCCGAACCGCGCCAACGTCGTCGTCAAGCTGGCCGATGGCCGCCACGAAATCGTCCACGTCGACAAGATGTGCAACGAGTGCGGCAACTGCACGCAGTTCTGCCCGTATGCCTCTGAGCCGTGCCACGACAAGTTCACGCTCTTCCAGACCGAGACGGACATGGACGAGAGCGAGAACCGGGGCGTACTGTTCCTCGGCGGCGATGCCGTCCGTGTGCGGCTGGACGAGGACAAGCGCTATGATCTGTCCGAGCCGAACGATCTGCCGCGTGAGATTGAGACGCTCATCCTGACGCTGCGCAGCAAGTACAGCTATCTGTATACCGAATAAGCACAAAACGCACTGCGCCGACACCCGCACGGGTGTCGGCGCTTTGTGTTGAGTCAGATTTCCCGTCGCTTTGGCACTGCCGGAGAGCGAAACAAGCCCTCTCAGTCAGCTTCGCTGACAGCTCTGGCAGAGGGAGAGCCGAGGGGGCGGTGCGAATGGGAGAGCCGAGGGGGAGATTTCGGAAAAGGATAAAAAAGTGAGCCTTCTGGGGGAAGTCCAGAAGGCTCGGTTTTTATGGTCAGCCAAAGAAACGGTGTAAGATGGCTGCCAATTGGGCTCGGGTGGCGGTGTGCTGCGGCAGGAGCTTGCCCAGACCGTTATTTGCCGTGCCGCTCATCAGGCCAGCGCCAACCGCCCAGCGCAGACCGCTTACCGCGTAGTTCGAAACGGCGGACGCGTCCGCAAAGCTCAGCTCGCCAAGCAGGCTCGTGTCATAGCCTTTATACTGCGCGTAGCGGTAGAGCATGACTGCCAACTGCTCACGGGTGATGGGAGAATCCGGGTTCGTGCCGTCGGAGATGCCGACGGATTTTGCCCATTCGCAGCCGGCTGCGTACCACGGGCTATATCTGTCCGTCTTGATACCTTCGCGGCGGGCAAGAATGGTCATGACCATGCCGCGTGTGACGGGCGCATTGGGGTTGAACTGCTTCGCCGACGTGCCGGTCATCAGACCACGTTCATTTACATAACTTACGTCGTCATAGAACCAATCGCCAATTGCAACATCGTCAAACGACGCTGTATTCAGCGCGCCCAAAATCGGCGTCAACCACGCCAGCGCGTTAGCAGCCTGGTTTGCAAAGTCGATCAGATAGCCACCCGCCATAATCTCGCCGCCGTTGGTCAGGACAGTCTCAGCGCCGTTGGCCGTTGTTAACTTTGTTCCCTCCGGAAGCATTACATTTCCGTCTTCCACGGTAATCTTCTGACCATCCGGCGGTGTAACGATCGCGCCGACAAACGAAGAAGTATCTTTGATCTCTGCGGTGCTGCTTTCCGGCTGTTTCCCAATCAGACCATCACCGCCCGCGCCGGTTACATAGCCGGAAGCAACACAGTTATCAAACGTACCTCTGTCTGCTGTACCAGCAAAGCTGCCGACAGATGCGTTGCCGTCTTCAACCACGGACACGTTGCCATTGGACTGGCAGCTGTCATAGTTTGCGTTTTTGTTTCCGCTGTCGCTTGTGTCGCCTATAAAGCCACCTGCTGTAACGTCCTTTGTTAGAATATTCACATTCGTTATGCAGCTGTTGATTTGCTGTGTGTACGCTGCACCCCAGCCCAGATTTCCATAAAAGCCGCCAACATATCCGTCTGAAAGCTCCGTCACGTCGATTTTACCCGCAACGGAGCAATTCGTTGTTGTTGTATAGCCGCCGGGAGAACATATAAAACCACCGATCTGAGCGCTGCTGCCTGCAACGGTGATATCCAGACCGGTTATCTTGCAGTCTGTAAATGTAAAAGATTTGCTGTTGATCTGTGTTTGCGCGACAAAACCGCCGATGCAGCAGTCCTGTGCTGCACCGAGCGTAATCGTTAGACCGTTGATATTGCAGTTCTTATAGTTTTTGTGTGTCTTAGTAGAATCACTGTAGTATTCCGTATTGATAAATGCAGACAGTCCACCAATGTAGCCAGCATTGTCTGCAACGACACGCATATTGCTGACAGAACAGTTCTCGCAATACGCGCCGGTGTCGAGCCAAGCCGAGATTCCGCCGATATGCTCGTTTCTGTTCGAACCTGTTACCGTGACCGTATAATTCTCAACATGGACATTCTCTACCTTGGGAACGGTATTGTAATACTCCGATTTAATGATGTAAGCGAGCGCGCCGACGCGACTGCCCGCGCCAACGGAAGCCGTTACATTTTTCAGCGTAAGATCATGGACCTGTTGGTGATTGGGCTGATTGGCTGTCGGTTTGTCCAGATAGGTGAAGAAGCCAACGCGCGCATTGGCGGCAGAGGCATCCAGATGGAAATTGCTGATGATATATCCCCGCCCATCAAATTCGCCGCAAAAGCTCTTTTCAACCTGATAGACGTTCCCCGGCAATGTGGTTTTGACTGGCTCGTTCGACCCGATCGGCGTCCAGTCGATGCCGCCGAGGTCGATATTCGCGCCGAGCTTGACGGTCTTGCCCGCAAAGGTGGTCGTGCCGTCATTTACGAGCTTGGCCAGACCCAGCAGGTCTGCCGTATCCGTCAGTGTGAACGTTGTGGCCGAGCCGTCACCGTACCAGCCGATGTTCGGCGTGGGGGCTGCTGCCGCGGCGGCCGTCACCGGCAGCAGCGACACGGTCATAATGACAGCCAGAACCAATGCCAAAATCCGTTTCTTCATTTCCAGATTCTCCTTCCGTTCCAAAAAGTATACATTTTGGAACAAAAAGGGCAGGTTCGAAAAAACACAGAAATGGGTTGATTTTTCCAGTTTCGTGCAGTACAATATTAGCAGTATAACTATAGAAACTGTGTTCCGAAAGGTATGCTTTTTGGAACAGGGGAGCTGAACTTTTAATGCGAAAACACCCGTGGTTT
>CAYSTN010000077.1:0-8430 GCA_964434135.1 uncultured Oscillospiraceae bacterium | reverse complement strand
GAGAGGGCTTACCCAAATCTCCACCGCACCCACACCTTGGCGCTCCCCGCCGGTTTTCACTGCGCTCGGCGCGGCTCTGCCGCGCCCTTGGCTCTCCCTCTGGGAGAGCTGGCGGCGCAGCCGCCTGAGAGGGCTTCTTTCAAATCTGAACAGCATTTGTAAGGGCGGACGACTCTGTCCGCCCAAAATCTTTCCATTCGCACTGCACTTATTGCTTTGCAGCGCACTTTCCTATTTGCTCTGCATTCGTAGGGGTCGATGCCTACATCGACCCGGCGCGGCTTCGCCGCGCAAACTCCGCAAATCACCACCGCACCCGCCGTGTTCCGCCGCACCCCTTGGCTCTCCCAGAGGGAGAGCCAAGGGGTGCGGCGGGAATCGGATGGATTCGCCTGCATCGTCATTTTTCCTGCGCCGCTGGCTTGTAGGTGTAAAAAACCATGATCCCCGCGCAGATCAAAAACCCCACCATCGGTATGCCCGCAAAGCACCAGCCGAAAAACGCCTGCATGGCGGGCGGCTGCGTCAAGCGCTCGGCGGCAGAGGCGGGCGTGAGGTAGCCAAAAGCATGGATGCCAAAGAGTAAAATGCTCTGGCTCAGTCCCATGACCACAGTCTGGGCGATGCTGTTTACCGACGCGGAAAACCCGTCAGCGCGGAAGCCGTTTTTCTGCTCGACGTGGTCAAGCGCCTCTGCCAGCAGCGCGGCCATCACATAGGTCGGCAGTGAGCCGGTGGACTTGACCAGCAAGCCCGCCAGCACGACGTGCAGACGGCTGCCGCCCAGCAAGACCACAGCCGAACCGGCCGCAGCCATCGTAAACCCAACAATGCACACGCGCCGCTTGCCGAATTTCCGAACCAGCGGCCACAGCGCCACCACACCGATACCCAGCGGCGCCTGGCCGATCATATTGACCAGGATCTGCTTCGTTGCGCCCGTTTCGATACTATCGCCCAACACCCAGTTGCAGTAGTAGAGCATACTGTTGGTCGAAAGCCCGCTGCACAGGTTCACGACCAGCGTGAACGCCATGATGAGCAGCCAGTACCGGTCATGCAGACACGCGCGCACCTGTCTGCAGAACGAGACAGCGGGCGCATCGGACGCGGTCGTCTGCGCCGCTTCGCTCACGCGTTCGCGCGTGAAGTAGTATTCCAGCAGCGTTGCCGGGATGGCCAGAATGGACAGGATGCTCATCACCGTCAGCCACGCGCCCTGCGCGTGTGCGCCAACCCCGATTTTCCGGATGAGCAGCGGCATCAGAATCGTCACCAGAATGCCGGGAATCATTGCCGTTCCCGTTGAGGTCAACATGGCGAGACTGTCGCGCTGTTTGGTGTTGCGCGTTGAAAGCGGCACCATCAGCGAATGACTGAGCGAATAGACCGAGAACGCCAGCGAGAAAAACAGGTTGTAGCTCACCACGACCCACACCAGCTGCACCCGGTACGACGCGCGCGGCACGGCGTAGAGCAAAATACCGCACACGGCCAGCAGCCCGCCTGAAAGCAAAATCCACGGCCGCGCTTTGCCCTGTGCGGTGCGGGTGCGGTCGATAAGACGGCCAATGGCCACGCTCGCCGCGCTGCTCAGGAGTTTCGACACGAGCGGCATCAGCGTCAGCAAGCTCCCGGCCAGCCCCAGCACGTCGGTATAAAACTGCGTCAGATACGTCCCGGCCAGCCCGGTGTACATCATATAGACCAGACACGGGCCGAGAAAATAGCCCAGTATCCGCTCAGAGCGCTGCGTGTTTTCTGAGCGAATACGCGATGACAGCAGCGGTGCGGCAAACAAATCCCGTTTCATGGTGTCCGTCCTCCTCAAATGAAATGTTTCTGTTTTGTTAACACTACGAAATTTTGTAAACACTTGTTGATTTTCTTCGTAAATCCATTATAATGAGAACGGGCGGTGACTTGCAACCAGCAATCGTCCCGCATTTGAAACTTTGTCAACACTTGTGCCAGATCTGTTGCCGGGGGGATCAACATGAGCAGTTTTGATGCGCGCGTGCGCTACACGCGCAGGGTCATTGAGGAGAGTTTTCTGGAGCTTTTGAAGCAAAAGCCCGCCGCGCGCGTGACCGTCACAGAAGTTTGTGCGCGCGCGCAGATCAACCGCGCCACCTTTTATAAGCACTATCTCGACATTCCAGACCTGCTCGATCAGATCGAGCAGGCGCTGTTCGCGCAAATCCGCGAGGCGTTCCACGCAGAGCAGATCGAGGTCAAGACCTTTCTGCTGGAAATGCTGCGCTACACCTACCGTGAGCGGGAGCGGTTTTTTGCCCTCGGCGGCGAAAACGGCGACCCCAATCTGATGACGAAGACATATCTGGTCTGTTACGAAAGCGCGTACCCCCTGTTGTCGAGCAACCTGCCCGGCTTGAGTGACCCCGAACGGCAGATGCTCTATCAGTTCTTGTCGCAGGGCGCGGGCGGGGTACTTACGTGGTGGGTGCGCAGCGGAATGCAGCTGCCGCCGGAGCAGCTTGCGCAGTTTATCCTCAGTCTCAGCAGCATCGCCGCTGACGGCGTGCTGCAACCCAACTGGCGCGAAGTCTATCAGGGCAACTAAAAAGCAGCGCAGCCGAACGGCTGCGCTGCTTTTGGTATTTCGATTATCGGCTGGGCTGCTTTGCCTGTTGCGCCATGTTTGCGCAGACCCAAGCAACCCCGCGCGCGGGTTTTCTGCGCTCACTCAGAGCGTATGTGTGCAAACTTCCTGCACTTTTTTCTGCAGCGCTTTCAGATCCAGAAACGTATCCGGGCCTTTGCTTCCGTCGCGCAGCAAAGCTGCCGGGTGGTACAGTGCGGTGAACAGAATACCGCCCTTTTCGGTGAATTGGCCGTGTTCGCGCGTGATCTTGAAATCAGGTCGGATGAGGCGCATGGCCGCCACGCGGCCAAGGCAGACAATGATCTTCGGCTGCAAGAGCCTGGTCTGCGCGCGCAGAAAATCGATACACGCGTCCTGCTCGGACTGCATCGGGTCGCGGTTTTGCGGTGGTCGGCACTTGACGATATTGGTGATATAGCAGTTGTGGCGGCCAAGGTCGATGATCGAGAGCATTTCGTCGAGGAAATGCCCGGCTGCACCGACGAATGGTTCGCCCTGCAAATCTTCGTTTTCACCCGGCCCTTCGCCGATGAACATGACCTCCGCGTCCTGCGGGCCGACCCCGAAGACAACGTTATGGCGTGTGTGTGCCAGCGGGCAGCGCGTACACGAAGAACACGCCAGTTGCAGCTGTTGCCAACTTTGCATCGTGCGCCTCCTTTAGGGATAGAACTCGTCGAAGTGGTCAAAATCCTCGCGGAAACGACTGCGGCGGTCTTCAAGCGCGCGGCGGCGCTGTTCCATGCGGACTCTGCGCTGCTTGCGCTTGCGCAGCTGCAAGAACACCACCAGCAGCACCAGCGCGGCCAGCATCGCGAAAATGAAGATCACAACGCCTTTCCACCAGTTTTTCTGGATATATTCGCCTGTACCGGCGGCGGCAGAGGAGAACTCCGAGCGCGCCACGTCGGTGATGGCCAGCAGCTTTGTCTGCCCCAGCAGCTCGCCCGCGTAGCGCACCGTGGCCGTGCCCAGCACGTCCCCTTCGTAGACGGGCGCTTCGACCGAGTCGCTGTCGAGCCGGATGGTCGTTTGCAGCTGGTCGGGGTCATAGTCGTTCGGCAGCAGCACCCGAATCTCGTCTTCCGGCGCGACGGCGACGGCTTCCGCGCCGGCCGAGTTCAGAACCGTGACCTGATCGACGGGATACAGTGGGGTCATCAGCGTGAGATACGAATAGTTGTCAAATCCATAGTCAAACAGCCGTGCGCACTCGGTAAAGCTCTCCATCAGAAGATCGCCGCTTTCCAGCACGGTCGTCGCCGCGCCGCAGACGATGCCCAGCAGATCCAGCCCGTCGCCCACGGCCTCGGAGATGACGCACCGCCCGGCAGGTGTGGTGTAGCCGGTCTTGATGCCGTGCGCGCGGGGATAGTACAGCGCGTTGGACATCGACTGGTAGATGAGCATATTGGTGGTCTTGAGCTTCTGGATGTCGGTGCGCAGATTGGTGTCGGGCAGCTTGTATTCATAGCAGTCGACGATCTGGCGGAAGTTCTCGCTCTTGAGCGCGGCCTGCGTGATGATGGACAGGTCGCGCGCGGTGGTATAGTGGCTCTCGTCGTGCAGCCCATGCGGGTTGGTGAAATGCGTGTTCTGGCACCCCAGCTCATACGCGCGCTGGTTCATCATGCGCACAAAGTCGGTGATCGACCCGGCGATATGCTCCGCAACGACGTTGCAAGCGTCCGAGCCGGAGACGACCATCATACAGTAGAGCAGATTTTCCAGCGTCATCTCTTCGCCCACCAGCAGCCCCGCGACGCTCGAGTCCTCGTCGAGTCCTTCCAGTGCAGACTCCGTGACCGTGACAACGTCGGACAGGTTGCCGTTTTCCAGCGCGATCAGACAGGTCATGATCTTCGTCAGGCTGGCGGGGTAGATCTGTTCGTCTGCGTCCTGTTCATACACGACACGCCCGGTGTTGAGGTCAATGAGCAGCGCGGCCTTGGCCGCGACGGTAAAGCGCTCCTTGGACGAAAGCAGCTGTTCTTCCGAGACGGTATCGTCCGCGTCTTGTGCGGCAGCCGTCTCGTCTGTCGGTTCCTCTTCGGCAAAGACGGGCGCGCACAGCAGATTCAGGCACACCAAAAGCGCCAGCAGCAGCGCGAGGATTCTGGATTTTTTCATTTTTATCTCCAATTTCTTCGTACCGGATTGTACAGCTCCGGAAAAATATGATATACTGTAACAGGGCAGGGCGCGCCCTGCGCCCCGGAAACAAAACAGTTACACACATTATACCATATTCGACCGCTATGTCAAATAGGGGGTACGCAGAATGCCAAAAAAGTTCCCCTCGCCGCTTTTGCTGCTGTGCGGCGCGGCGGTGGTGTTCGCACTGGCGTTTTTCCTTGGCCGCGCATCGCGCGGCGACGCGCTGAGCATCGAGACGCAGCGCCGCGCGCAGGAGTTTTACGCGCAGACTACTGCCGCAGACGACACGCTGACGGACTATATCGCGCGCCGAACCGAGACGGCAGCCGATTTCGTGCAGACGCTCGATCTCAACCGCGCTACGTGTGAGCAGCTGCAAACGCTGCCCGGCGTGGGAGAAAAGACCGCACAGGCCATCGTGGACTACCGCAGCCGCTATGGCCGGTTCGTTTGCGTCCGGCAGCTGCTGGACGTAGACGGGATCGGAGAAGCGCTGCTGGGCGAGCTGTGCGATCTGGTATATGTGGATACGACAGGAGGATACGAATGAAAATTCTGGTCGTGGATGACGAAAAGCTCTTGGTCAAGGGCATTAAATTCAATCTGGAAAACGACGGCTATGAGGTCGTCACGGGCTGCGACGGCATGGAAGCCGTGGAACAGGCCGCAAGCGAATCGCCCGATCTGATCGTGCTGGATCTGATGATGCCCCGGCTCGACGGGCTGGAAGCGTGTACGAAGATCCGCGAGTTTTCTCAGGTACCCATCATCATGCTCACGGCCAAATCCGAGGACATGGACAAGCTCCTGGGCTTTGAACACGGCGCGGATGACTATCTGACGAAGCCGTTCAACATTCTCGAACTCAAAGCGCGCATCCGCGCGCTGCTGCGCCGCGCCGGAACGGCCAAAAAGGCCGAGCCGGAGCAGAAACTGGTCTGCGGCCATATCGTTCTCGACCGCATCAGCCGCAGCGCCTACCGCGAACAGACGGCGGTGGAGCTGACGGCCAAGGAATTTGACCTCATGGAGCTTTTGATGCGCAACCCGAACCGCGTGTACGCGCGCGAAACGCTGCTCGATGCCATCTGGGGCTACGACGTGAGCAGCGAAATCCGCACCGTAGACGTACACATCCGCCGTCTGCGTGAAAAGCTGGAATTGAACCCGGCGCAGCCGGAACACATTCTGACCAAGTGGGGAGTGGGCTACTATTTCAAGTACTGAACGACGCATTCGGCTCGTACCGACAAGCTCGCAGCTGCGAAACGCGCTGGCGTATCTGACGATCACGGCGCTGGTGCTGGTTTTTTTGAATATCTACTCCGCTTCGGCCACACGCAACCTCATGTTCAAGGCCAAACACTCCTCGTCGCAGGACAAGCTGACCGTAGTCAGCTCGTCGTTTTCCGGCGTGGATTCTCTGACGCAGGAGACTGCCGGGCAGATCATCTCCGTGCTGGGTGACATGAACGTCACCCGCCTGATCGTGACCGACGCATCCGGGTGCGCGCTGTATGATTCATCCAGCGCGCAGAGTGCCGTGGGCAAACTCGTCGTGCTGGAAGAAGTCGCGCAGGCGCTCGGCGGCAACGATGTGTTCCACTGCGTCTACACGGACAAGACGCTCAAAAGCTATGCCGCTGCGCCCATCGTCGCGCATGAGACGGTCGTCGGCTGTGTGTACCTCATGGAGTACGACGCTTCGCAGGGCAGCATCATCGACAACCTCGAGCAGACGATCTTTCAGGGTTCTCTGGTTCTCATCGGCATCATCTTCCTGTTCGCTGCCTTTTTCTCGATGTCCGGTTCGCGCCGGATGCGGCGCATCCTCACGTCCATGCGCCTTGTGCGTGAGGGCGAATACAGCCATAAAATTCAGCTGCGCGGCAGCGACGAGTATTCCAAACTCGCCACCGAGTTCAACAAGCTTACCGACAAATTGCAGCAGACGGAGCTGACCGAACGGCAGTTTGTCTCCGACGCGTCGCACGAACTGAAAACGCCGCTTGCGTCGATCAAGCTGCTGTCCGACTCGATCCTGCAAAACGACATGGACGTGGAGACCATGCGCGAGTTTGTCGCGGACATCGGCGCGGAGTCCGATCGGCTGACGCGCATGGCCCAGAAGCTGCTGACGCTCTCGCGCGCCACGGCCGACCAGACCGAGGGCGGTGAGCATGAACTCGTCGACGTGGGACAGACGCTCTCGCGCGTGTTCCGGATGCTCGTTCCGCTGGCCGACCGACAAGCCGTACAGCTGACGGCCAGCGTGGAAAAAGGCTGCACGATTCTGTCTTTTGAAGACGATGCCTATCAGATTCTGTTCAATCTGGTCGAAAACGGCATCAAGTATAACCGCGAGGGCGGCAGCGTCCACGTGAAAGTCAGCCACGATGACGAGCTGGTCGTCATCTGCGTGGAAGACACCGGCTCCGGCATCCCCGACAGCGCACTCGCTTCCATCTTCAACCGCTTTTACCGCGTTGACAAAGCGCGCAGCCGGCAGGCCGGCGGCGCGGGACTTGGCCTGTCCATCGTGCATGAGATGGTCGGGCGAAACTTCGGCACGATCAGCGTCACGTCCACCGTCGGCGAAGGCAGCTGTTTCACGGTCACATTCCCGAGCTTTGGCTCGGCAGAGGAGGGCGAGGCCGATGCATAAACGCTACAGAGCGCTTTTGGCGCTGGGACTTGTGCTGGCGCTGCTGTGTGGCTGCGCTGCAGTGCAAACCGTGCGCAGCGCTGCGCAGCCGCAGCTGACGCTGTATTACTGCCGCACGGACGGTCTGTGCGCCACCGGAACGGGCGCACTTGGCACGGAGCAGGTCGCGGCGGCGGATTATACCACGCCGCAGGCACTCCTGGAGCGCTATCTGCAAGGGCCGCAGACTGCGGAACTGGCGCTGCCGGAAGGCTTGCGCGGAACGAGCAGCGTCGTGGACGTGACGGACGGCCTTGTGACCGTGCGCCTTGGCGGCGCGGCGCAGACGCAGCTGGCGCAGACGCTCACTGCCGCCTGCCTGACCCTGAGCCTTTCGCAGCTTGAGGGCATACAGGCCGTGCAGCTGGAACAGATCGCGGCGCGCCAGACTCTGCTGCAAGGGCCGTATACGACGGAAGACTTTGTCCTGTACGACACGGCGGCAGACAGCCCCGAATCGCCCGTCACGCTCTACTATCCCGATGCATACGGCAAGCTCAAAAAGGTGCAGTCCGTTGTCGACGGTACCGACCCCGACCAGCTGCCGCTGCTTGCGGTGCAGGCGCTTATCACGGGCGCAGTGCCGTATGAGCTGGTGCGCGCCGTGCCGCAGGGAACGCAGGTGCTGGACATCTCCGTCTCCGGTGAGACGGCCAGCGTGATCTTGTCCGAGGCGTTTATGAACTGTGACACCTCGCCGCTGCGCGCAGCGAACGCCGCGCGCGCCATCACGGCTACGCTTTGTGAGCTGAGCGGCATCGAGGCCGTGCAGCTGTCGATCATCGGCGACTCCGGCCTGACGCATTACGACATTTCTCAGCCCCTGCGCCCCACCGCCCAGTGGTTCGCCCCCAACTAAACCACCGCACAGTATCCCACCTTGGCGCTGCCACCGATTCGCACCGCACCCCTTGGCTCTCCCTCTGGGAGAGCTGGCGGCGAA
>CAYSTN010000076.1:0-9103 GCA_964434135.1 uncultured Oscillospiraceae bacterium | reverse complement strand
GGCAAACATCACATCATTGCGCGCAAGGCGCGCAGCATCATGATGCGCAGCATCGCATCCTGTCGCCGTTAGGCGATACATCATTGAATTTTTCCGGTTTTTGTGATAATTTCAATTCGTGGAGGCGATTTTATGAAAGAGAATAAACTTGCAGAACTCTCTATGGCGTTTTCTGTGGATATCATAAACCTTGTCATGCGTTTGAAAGCAAAGCGCGAGTCGATCATCTCCAGTCAAATTGGCAGAAGTGGCACGAGTATCGGTGCAAATATCCACGAAGCACAATATGCGCAGGGCAAGAAAGATTTCATCTCCAAGCTTGAAATTGCTTTAAAAGAAGCAAGCGAAACAGGATACTGGATCGAACTTTTACACAGAACGAATTACATTGATGAGCAGACCTATAAAGATCTTTCTGCGAAATGCACCTCTTTGCGCGTCCTGCTGATTGCCTCATGCAGAACAGCAAAGCAGAACACAAAATAAACGACTTGCACGGGTGGCGCTATCGGAAAAGCAGCTGCCCTCACCCCAGCTGCACCGGTACGGCGATCTGCGTGATATAGTCGCCGCTGTTCTCGCCCCGGGTGGGCGGCCCTTCGAGGTAGATCGAGCGGAACGCGCCCGTCGTCTGGATGCCGTTTTCCCGGATGTACTGCCGCAGCGCGCCGATGGCCGCGCCTGTACCCTCATACGCCCCACGGTAATAAATACACAGCGCGCTCGTCTGCGCAAAGTCCCTGCGCTCCGCTCCGGCAAAGCTCTCGTCCACAGGGATGCAGCAGTTGATCTCGAGTGCATCAGGCTCCTTCGTCATGCGCTCGGTGAACATCCGCGCGTGCATCGACATCTTGCCCGTGCGCGCAGCGGCGATATACGTCTCGCGCAGCCGCCGGGAAGCCTCGGCCACGTCTGCGCACCGGTAGTGGCGGCAGAAGCAGACCTGCTGCGGCAGGGTCGTCTGCCGCACGGTCAGATCGCCCTGTCTGGCCGCGCGCACCTGCAACATCTGAATGTTGCGGTCGAGCATGGCACGCAGCTCGTACAGCCGCTGCAAATGCCTGTCCAGATTCTGCATATCGTAGTAGTACTCCGACACCTCTTTGAGTGACAGTCCCAGCGCCTGCAACGAGCGGATCGAGCGGATCTGCATCATATTGTCTGCCGTGTAATACCGGTAACCGCTTTCTTTATCTTTCACGGCGGGGGTCAAAAGTCCCATGTTTTCGTAGACCAGCAGCGTCTTGCGCGTCACGCCAAGGATCTTTGCCACCTCGCCGATCTGAAACAGGTTTTCGTCGTGTTTCTTCATCTTATCTCCTCAAAAGAATTGTCTTGACTCGTCCCCTAAGGGACGAGTTACAATTTTAATAGATTGTACCATGCCATCGTCTGCTTTGCAAGCAAATGCGCGGCAGAAACTACTGTTTTCTACGACCGGAGGTGACCACGCTTGTTAAAGGTCGCATTTTGTGACGATGATCTTTCTGTTTTGAATGACCTGCGCGTCCTGCTCGACCAATACCGCGTCGAGCGCAATCAGGCGCTTGTCTACACGGCGTTTCACAGCCCCCTGGATCTGCTCGCGGAGATCGAGCGCGGCACCCGCTACGACATTCTCTTTCTCGACATTCTCATGCCCGGTCAGACCGGCATCCAGACGGCAGCCGAGATCCGGAACTATGACACCTGCGTCAAGATCATCTTCCTGAGCGATTCGTCGGAATACGCCGTGCAGTCGTACACCGTCGGCGCATATTTTTATCAGCTCAAGCCCATCTGGCGCGAGAGTTTTTTCCGTCTGATGGACTCCGTCATCTCCACCTGCGAAAAAGAACACGTCGACAGCCTCATCCTGCAATGCAAGACCGGCGTGACACGCATCGAGCTGCGGCAGCTGGAATACTGCGAGGTCATCCACCGGACGCTGTTCTTCCATCTGAGCAGCGGCAAGGTACTCGAAAGCGTCGGCAGTCTCGACGCTCTGTGCCAGCAGTTGCAGGCGCACCCGAACTTCCTGCGGCCGCACCGCTCGTATCTGGTCAATCTGGATTATGTCCAGAGCCTTTCGCCGCGCGATATCACCCTCTGCTGTCTGACCAGGATTCCGCTTCCGCGCGGCAAATATCAGCAGATCAAAGACGCTTATCTGGAATATGCCTTTCAGGGCGGGCAGGTGTGTACATGAATCATTGGATCCCGGCGCTCAACTCTCTGGCGGTGAGCCTGTTTGGCAGTCTGCTCGCCGCGTCATTCTCGCAGGCTTTGACCACCCGGCGCAACCGCTGTATCTTCTGGGCCGGCATGGCGCTGACGGGTCTTTTGCAATGGTGGCTCACGTCCATCTGGCCGGCTGACTTTCTGCGGCAGATCTACCCGCTCATCGTCCATCTTCCCCTGTTTCTGGTGCTGTGTATCCTGACGCGGCGGCTGCTGTGGTCGGGTGTGAGCGTCATGACCGCCTACCTGTGCTGCCAGCTGCGGCGCTGGCTGGCGCTTCTGGTCGTTGCGCTCTCGCAGGGCGATGCGCTGCTGCAAAGCACCATCGAGCTGGCTCTGACTGCGCCGCTGCTGCTGCTTTTGCTGCGCGTTGTCGCGCCGGTGGTGCGCCGTCTGGCAGACGACCCGGTCGGGCGGCAATGCCGCTTTGGCGCGATTCCGGCGGTGTACTACGTCTTTGACTATGCCGTCGTGGTCTATACCGATCTTCTGACCAGCGGTTCGCCCGTCGTGGTGGAGTTCATGCCGTTCGTGTGCTGCGTCGCGTATCTCGTCTTTCTGCTGTACAACTATGCCGAGGAACGCAAGTATAACCAGCTGCGTCAGGTGCAGGAGACGCTCGACGTTCAGCTCAAACAGTCCGTGCGTGAGATCACTGCCCTGCGCGAGTCGCAGGCGCTCGCGCGGCAGTACCGGCACGACCTGCGCCACCATCTGCAATACGTCTCGTCGTGCATCGCCAACGGCCAGCCGGAGCAGGCGCAGGCCTATATCCACGACATTGACCGGCAGATCGCCGCGCAGAAAGTACAGCGTTTTTGCGAGAACGAGGCTGCCAACCTCATTCTCTCGTCCTTTGACGCGCGCGCGAAAAAAGAAGGTGTGCGCCTGTGCGTACAGGGCGCGCTGCCTGCGTTCATCCTGCTGTCGGACAGTGATCTTTGCATTTTGTTCTCCAACGCCCTGGAAAACGCCCTGCACGCCTGCCGGCCCTTTGTGGCCTCCGGCGTAGCTTGCAGCATCGAGGTGCAGTTTTACGTGCGCGAGAATAAGTTTTTCCTGCAAGTGTCCAACCCCTGCGTCAACCCGCCCCGGTTTGAAAATGGCATCCCGGTGTCCGACCGACCCGGCCACGGCATCGGTGTGCAGAGTATCTGCGCCATCGTGCAAAAGCACGGCGGCGTGTACGCCTTTTTGGTCAGAGACGACCAGTTCATTCTCCGCCTGTCGCTTTAGCGCAGCGGTTTGTCGATTGGATACGTTTTCGGTACGTTTCAGGCCGCGCGCCCCCATTTCGCGCGCCGCGCCTGTATAATAGAAAGCAGCCCAACGGCAAACAGAAAACCAGGAGGAAGAAGAAGAAAATGAAGAAACTGATCGCTCTGATGCTGGCGCTGCTGCTGTGCCTGACGCTCGTTGCGTGTGGCGGTCCCGATCTCGAAGAGGCTTCTGCGGCCTATACCAAGGCCAGCACCGCTTACAACGAAGTCGCGACTTACATGAACGAGAATCCGGAGCTGTTCGGCGAGGAAGAGGTCGACATCATGGTCGAAATGTCCACCGCGCTGGAGCAGACGAAATCCGTGCTGGAAAGCGGCGATGCCACGCAGGAGCAGGCTGACGAAGCCGTTGTCTGGTTCAACGAAGTCTACGACAGCATGGCCGAGATCAAGGATATCTACGGAATCGAATAACGGTTCGTTTCAATCCGGATCACATCCATTGTTTGAGGCGGAGAGCAGGTTCTGCCTCCGCCTCAAATGCTATCCGGCAGAAATTCACACGAAAGGGCGCTTTTTATGCACTATCTTCTGATCGGCGCGCTCCTCGCAGTCGTGGTCATCTGGGTCATTTCCGTTCATCGCAGGCTGGCGGTCATGGACGAGAACATCAACAGCGCAATGAACCAGATCGGTGTGCAGCTCTCGTCGCAATTTGACGCGCTGTGCGCGCTTCTCGATCTGACCCGCAGCTACGCCGCCCACGAAGCACAGTCCCTGCTCGAAACCGTTCACGTGCGCCGCCGCGCCATCACCGCTCTGTCCACGCCGGATGACGTGAGCGAACAGGAACAGCTCATCTCCGAAACGCTTGGCCGCGTCTTTGCCGTGGCGGAGCAGCACCCGGAACTGAAGTCCAACGAAACGTATTTAAAATGTATCTCCGCCGTGGACGGCTATGAAAAAATGGTGCGCACCAGCCGTCTGATCTACAACGACAGCGTCACCAAACGCAACCGGGAACTGCGTCTGTTCCCCACCTCGTTGCTGGCCGGTCTGTTCGGTTTCCGCCGCAGAGCCTACCTGGAAGCCAAAGAGGAATCGGCCGCCCTGCCCCGTATGCACTGACCGCATACCCATCCAAAACACGAAAGTTCCAGCCGACCCGCGTTCGCGGCGCGGCTGTTAGAGGAGGAACCTACCATGAAAAAGAAACTGCTGGCGCTTGTGCTGGTATTGGCGCTTTGCTTCTGTCTGAGCGCCTGTGGCGGCGAAGAGGAGATCGTCGACGAACCGCAGGCCGCGCCGACCGTCTCGACCGAAGTCGAGCAGACCCCCGCCGACGAACCCGAAGCCGAACCCGAAGCCGAACCCGAAGCCGAACCCCTGACGGACGGCAGCTGGGCGGTATACTGGTATCTGTGCGGCAGCGATCTGGAGTCGAACTACGGATGCGCCACGGCCGACTTGCAGGAAATGCTGGAAGTCCAGCTTCCGGAAAACGTCACCGTTGTCATCCAGACCGGCGGCGCTGCCGTGTGGCAGAATGACCTGATGGACGCATCCAAGCTCCAGCGCTGGGTCTACAACAGTGAGGGACTTGCCCTTGTCGACGAGCAGGAGACTGCCAACATGGGTGATGCGCAGACGCTCTACGATTTCCTCGCCTTTGCCAACGAAAACTACCCGGCCGACAAAGTTGCCGTCACCTTCTGGAATCACGGCGGCGGCTCGGTCAGCGGCGCAGCCTTTGACGAGCTGCACGGGCTGGACTCGCTCGATCTGGTCGAGCTGTATCAGGCATTCGATGCCGTCTGGCCGGCCAACGCAGCTGACCCCGCGCTCGAGCTGGTCGGCTTTGATACCTGCCTGATGGCAACCATCGACGTGGCCGCCATCTTCCAGAACTTCTCGAACTATCTCGTTGCCTCCGAAGAGGTCGAGCCGGGCAACGGCTGGCTCTACTCCGGCTGGCTCGGCGCGCTGGCAGCCGACCCCGCCATGGACGGCGAAGCCCTTGGCGTTGCCATCTGTGACGCCTACTACGAAGGTTGCGAAGCCGTCGGCACGCACGAACAGACCACCCTCTCTCTGACCGACCTGACGAAGCTGACCCCGCTACTTGCGGCGTATGAATCCTTCGGCGAAGAAGCCTTCGTTGCTGCCTCGCAGAACCCCGGTTTCTTTGCCGAGCTGGGTCGCGCCGCCTCGCAGAGTGAGAACTACGGCGGCAATACCCGCGAACAGGGCTACACCAACATGGTCGACCTTGGCCATCTGGCGCGCCAGACGGCATGGATGCTGCCCTCGGCGCAGAGCGTTTCGGACGCGCTGGCCGAGTGCGTGATCTATCAGGTCGGCGGCATCTACCGCTCCGAAGCGACGGGTCTGAGCTGCTACTACTCCTACAACGGCGATCTCGACGACTTCTCCGGCTACATCGGCATCGGCACGGGACTTGCGTTCAAGCACCTGTACGCCTACGCGCTGACCGGTGAGCTGGCCGAGGGCGGTGACGAATATCTCGCTTCGCTCGACATTCAGGAGCTTCCCGAGATCATCACCCTCACCGACACCGACTGGGACGGCGCGCCGCTGGATTTGAACGACGAGGGTTCTTCCGTCCTCACGCTTGGCGAAGACGCCGCGAGCATCCTCTCCGGCATCGGTTTCTCGCTGTACTACATCGACGAGGCCAGCGACCAGATGCTCCTGCTCGGCACGGACAACGACATCATCGCCGACTGGGAAACCGGCACGTTCTGTGACAACTTCCGCGGTGTCTGGGGCGCGCTCGACGGCCATCTGGTCTACATGGAGCTTTCGTTTGAAGGCGACGATTACAACCTCTATTCCGTGCCCATCCTGCTCAATGACGAGCCGTACAACCTGCAAGTGGCCTACGACTTCGCCGAAGAAGCCTGGTACATCCTCGGCGCGTCGCAGGGGCTCGGCGAGTCCGGCATGGCCAGCAAGGAAATGCGCCTGTTGGCCGAGGGTGACGTGATCACCACCCTCTGGAAACTTTCGTCTTTGTCCGGTGACGATGACTTTGAGCTTTACACCGTCGACGAGCTGACCGTCACCGCTGACACGGCCTTCGGCGAAGCACCTCTGTTTGACGGCAGCTACGCCATGGTCTTTGAAATGTGGGACGCAGCCGGCAACTACGCCTATTCCGACGCAGTTCGCTTTGACTGCGCCGACGGCGAGATCTGGACGACCGTCTTTGAAGATTGATCCCCGCGCTGATCTCTTTTTTCCGCTTTGTCTGCTGCCGGGTTCTGGCCGCGCGCAGAACAGGACGTTTTCCATGATACACAACAAACCACCTTTGCAGAGAGGTCGACCCCTCTGCACGTCCCACGGCCGTGGGACGAAACCCATACGATACGAAGGAGGAAACACCATGAAAAAAAGAATCATAACCCTCTTGCTGTGCCTGTGCCTGCTGTGCAGCCTGCTGCCCATCACCGCAATGGCCGCAATAACTTATTACAATTACATTGACACCTCAAGCCTGACGGTCAAACACGCAACGAACAGCGGAACGCTGTCCTCGATCACCGCATCGTTCAAATTAAGTTCGCATTATGCCAGTGCAAGTGGACGGCTCGTCTTGATGACAAAGTACCTCGACGGAGCCGGTTCACCCGGCAGCACCAACTTGGGGGATATTTCAAGCGATGGCAGTTATTATACAGATCCGGCCAAAAATTATCCCACCATGGAAGCCCTTGCAGCTGTTACAGAGTTGGGCATCATTGCCTACGGTGACACGGACAAAACCTACACGCCTACTAGCGCAAGTACGCTGACGCTCGATCTGAGCGGCAAAAACGTCTCTCTGGGTACGAACAAAGTCTATTACGTCTATCTTTGGACGTATGGTAGCAGATACTATCCCGATGCACTCGTCTGCGTGATTCAGGTAAAGGACGGCGCGCTCCAGTTCACTGCGCCCACCGGCAGAAATAGCTATGATGCAAATGCTTTCGAGAATGCTACGTTCTCCGACACAACGACCTACGACGTGACCGTCACGCCCGGCGCGAACATGACCCGCAAAACCGATTCCGGCGCAGAGTCTCAGACCGGTTTGAACAAGGCCATGACCCCCGTTGTCTACACGGCCGACAGCGGCTATATCTTCCCGGCTGACTATGCCGTCACGGCTGTAAACGGCATCATGGTGCGCCGCGACAGCGAAACGCAGATCACCGTCTACGGCACACCCTCTGCCGACGCGGCCATCACCCTGACCGCCCCCATTGCGAAGTCCATACCGTTCACCCATGCTTACGACGTGCAGCGAAGCCCGGCTTTCCCGGCGAAGGACGCTACAATCACACTGTCTGGACTTGATGAGCCTTATGGCCCGAGCGGCCACCAGCTTTCCAGTATCACCGGCAACTGGACGCTCACCAATGTCGGCAAGTATTCCTCGATCACCAGCCCAAACAGTAAGCTCCAGGGTCTTACCGGTCAACTCGCCACAAAATACAGGGAGCAGCAGGCCAATCTCACCATCCATGAGCTGAAAGACGGCGAGACGCACATTGCCTACGGTGTCGTGGTTGCCTATGATGCCGGAAAGGGTCGCGCGATCTTCCTCGGTGACGCATTGTCCGGCGGCGCGGGCTACCTGCTCTCCACCGCTGCCGTTACGGAATCCCGCCCGACCATGAAGGCCGGAACGGTTCTCCCCGACGTTCTCACGCCGACCACCCCGGACATCACGCCTGATACCACGCCTGATACCACCCCGGATACCACGCCCGATATTGACGTTCCCGACGATCTCGCGTGGCTGACCCCTGTCATCGGCGCACTGAAAACCGAACCGTTCGATGATGTCAAGGTCGGTGACTGGTTCTACGATGACGTGATCTTCGTCAACGAATATGACCTCATGACCGGCACGGCTGCGCGCATCTTTGCGCCCGACGCACCCGTCACGCGCGGCATGGTTATGACGATTCTTGCCCGCCGCGAGGGTGTCAAGACCGACCGCTACAGCCCGTGGTACGCCGCCGGCGTCGACTGGGCGGTTGCCAACGGCATCTCCGACGGCACGAACCCCGAAGCGGCCATCACCCGCGAACAGCTGGCCGCTATGCTCTACCGCTACGCACAGTATAAGGACTATAACACCAATGTGCTGGCCGAGCTGGCCTTCACCGACGCAGCGGAAATCTCGGACTACGCGACCATCGCCCTGCGCTGGTCGGTCGGCGCTGGTCTGATGTCCGGCGCAGCCGGACTCGAATCCGGCAAACTTCTGCCGCAGCAGACCGCCACCCGCGCCCAACTCGCTGCCATGCTTCACCGCTTCTTCGGCTAAAATACAACAAAAAAACGAACCACCAAGAGGTGGTTCGTTTTTTGTCCTGCTGCACCCCGTAGGCGGGACACATGGGTCCCGCCGTTTTCCGTACCGCCTTTCCGTCGTGCGTTGTAGGGGCGGACGACTCTGTCCGCCCGAAATTTTTCCATCCGCACTGCACCTGTTACTTTGCAACGCACTTTTCAACTTGCTTCGCACCCGTAGGGGTCGATGCCCACATCGACCCGGCGCGGCTTCGCCGCGCAAAACCCGAAAATTACTACCGCACCGATTCAGCCATCACCAACAATGGCGGGCGGCGCGTAGTGATGTCCCG